>DAOUUD010000059.1 GCA_030668345.1 Candidatus Cloacimonadota bacterium
AGTTTTTATTTGCATTGTGACTCTACTATGAACCATTATCTTAAAATTGTTTGTGATTTGATATTCAAAGAGAAAAATTTTAGGAATGAAATAGTGTGGCAAAGATATTCAGGTTTTAAAAGGAAAACAGCGAAAAAATTTCCCCAGAAACATGATATTATCTTATTTTATATAAAAAGTGAAAATCAGTTATTTAATGTTCAATATATACCTCATAAAGCTGAATATCTAAAGAGATTTAAACCTGATGAAACTGGTAGATTGTGCAGAACAGATGTAAACCCAACGAAAGGTGGTAGGAGAAAAATATATATTGATGAAGTAGAAGGAAATATCATTGATTCCATTTGGGATGATATAAATCCTATAAATCCTGTTGCAAACGAACGTCTTGGTTATCCTACTCAAAAACCGGAAGCACTTTTAGAAAGGATAATAGAAGCCAGTTCCAATAAGGGAGATGTAGTTGCAGATTTCTTCTGTGGCTGTGGTACGGCAATATCTGTGGCTCAAAAGTTAAAGAGAAAATGGATCGGAGTGGATATCTCCCATCTTGCTGTAAAACTTATCACAAAAAGATTGATGGATGCTTATGGAACGGGTGTTCGTAAAACATTCGAGATTTTTGGTTTCCCACGGGATATTGCTTCTGCCAGAGAACTTGCAACAGCAACCAGAAAAGGTCGTTTGAAGTTTGAAGAATGGATCATTGAAGTTATGTTACATGGTGTTCTCAATGAAAAGAAAAATCAAACGGGATTCGACGGATATTTAACCCTTGATATGCCCTGGAAGAAAGAATTTGTTCTTATTGAAGTTAAAAGCGGTAATGCCAATTTGCAGCAGGTTAATCATTTCATTCAAATAATTAAAGATAGAGAAGCAGTGATGGGGCTTTTTATTTGCTTTGCAGAGCAGGTTACAGATGGAATGAAACAGGCTGCAAAGAAAGAAGGATATTATTTAGAGCAGAATTATGGCAGAAAATTTGAGAAGCTACAGATAATTACCGTCGAAGACCTTTTAGAAAATAAATTACCGAATTTACCTCCTGCTGAAAATATCACTTTTAAAAAAGCAGCTACAGCCAAAGAAGAGAATCACGAAGTAGAATTGGATTTGTAAATTAGTTACTCTCGTTACGAAGTGTTTACTCCGGCTTTGACGGATGTACTTCGTAACGCAGATGTATGCGAAGTTAAACTTCACTTTCAATTATGTTCACAAGTTCAACTTGTGAACAAGGGTGATAAACCAAACCATTGACAAAATAACATAATTATTAAATGTCTCATTTTTAGTAAATTAAAGAGGTAAATAAATATGCTGGATTTTATTGGAAATAATCAAAGAACACATTTTGCAGGAAAATTAAATAAAAATAACGTAGGCGAGAAAGTAACTCTGATGGGCTGGGTGCATCGCCGCCGCGACCTGGGCGGGCTCATCTTCATCGATCTTCGTGATGTGAGTGGAATAATGCAGATCGTATTTAAACCGGAAATGGCAGAAGTACATCAAAAAGCTGGTCGCTTACGTAATGAATATGTTATAGCAATTAAGGGAAAAGTTGCAGCTCGCCAGCAGGAAAATATCAATCCGAACATTCCTACCGGTGAGATAGAGGTGGAAGTGGAAGACTTACTCCTACTTAACGATTCTGAACCATTACCTGTACAGATCAACGAAAACATATTAGCCGAAGAGGATTTACGGCTGAAATATCGCTATCTGGACCTGAGAAGAGAAAGACTTAAAGATATTATCCTGCTTCGTCATGAGATAATTTTTGCAA
Organism: Candidatus Cloacimonadota bacterium; assembly: GCA_030668345.1. GTDB lineage: Bacteria > Cloacimonadota > Cloacimonadia > Cloacimonadales > TCS61 > JACNIV01. Next base: position 1,796 of record DAOUUD010000059.1, read on the forward strand.
TGCGTGAATTTCTTACAAAGAAGAACTTCTTTGAAATTGAAACGCCGATACTGATGAAAAGTACTCCCGAAGGTGCCCGTGATTACCTGGTTCCCAGCCGGATTTACAAGGGAAAATTCTTTGCCTTGCCCCAATCTCCGCAGATGTACAAACAACTGCTCATGATCGGTGGCTTCGATCGATATTTTCAGATCGCCCGTTGCTTCCGCGATGAAGACCTGCGCGCAGACAGGCAGCCTGAATTTACTCAACTCGACCTGGAAATGAGCTTTGCAAGCCAGAATGAAATTTTTCACATGATAGAAGAGATGTTCATATACATTTTCCGGAAAACGATAAAGATTGAACTTAAAACACCTTTTCCCAGGCTTTCTTATAGTGAATCAATGGAAAGATTTGGCATAGATAAACCTGATATGCGTTTTGGAATGGAACTCACCAGTATTTCTGATATCCTGAAAAATACTGAATTCAAGGTTTTCTCCGGTGCTCTGGAATCTGGTGGAAGTGTGCGCTGTATTGTTGCACCTGGTTGTGCTGGATATTCACGTAAACAGATAGATGAACTTACGGATATTGCAAGACATCTGGGTGGAAAAGGACTGGCATTCTGCAAGGTTGAAGAGAACGATTTAACAGCTGGTATTTCCAAGTTTCTTTCAGAAAAAGAAAGAAGGAATATCCTGGAAAAAACCAAAGCAAAAGAAGGTGATCTTATCCTCTTGGCTGCAGATACAGATAAAATGGTCTTTAAAATCCTGGCAGAGATCAGGAATCATTTTGGTAGAGAATTGAAACTTTATGATAAGAATGAATTCAATTTCGTGTGGATAACGGACTTCCCGCTATTCGAATATAACGAAGAAGAAAAAAAATGGGAAACTGCACATCATATGTTCACATTGCCTAAAGAAGAGCATTTAAAGTATTTTGATAATGAAAAGGATTATGGTAAGATAATCGGGCAATTATATGACTTGGTTTGCAACGGTTTAGAGCTTTCTTCCGGAAGTATCCGTTGTCACAGGCTGGATGTTCAGAAGAAGATTTTCGATGTGCTGGGATTCAGCGAAGAGGAACTGGAGGAAAAATTCGGATTCTTCCTGAATGCCCTGCGCTATGGCACTCCACCTCACGGTGGCATCGCACCCGGTATCGACCGCATCGTGATGATCATGGCAAAAGCAGAATCTATCCGTGATGTTATCGCTTTTCCCAAAACCCTGCAGGCTGCTGACTTGATGAGCCAATCACCTTCGGAAGTAGCTAAAGAACAACTGGATGAACTGGGGATTGCCATAACCACGAAGGCACAAAGACACGAAGAAGAGAAATAATTTTTGATGTTATCGAACCCCTTTCGATTCCCCCTTCCTTCGACAGACTCAGGATGACAGGGGGATTATTTTAACGTCGGAAAAAATAACAATTATGAATAAAAAAATCGCTGGAATTACTTTCGGTTGCAAGGTCAATCAATATGAGACTTCCTGTATCCTGGATGATTTTATCAAAGCTGGTTATCGTGTTGTTGATTTTAATCAGCCTGCTGATGTTTATGTTATAAATACCTGTACCGTTACAAATCGCACCGATTATAAAAGCCGTAATGCAATTCGTAAAGCTATCAAACAAAAAGAAAAAAATCCTGAAGTGAAAATAATTGTGACCGGATGTTATTCCCAGCGAAATTATGATGAGATAATGGAATTAGGAAATATCGACCTGATCGTAGATAATAATTCAAAAAGCAAAATTATGAACTACATCAATCACGTTGATGCATTAAATTTCAGAGATATTCTCGAAACAACCGAATTCGAGGAGATTTTTACGTCAACGATGATAGATAAGACCAGGGCTTATATTAAAGTTCAGGATGGATGTGATTATTATTGTGCATATTGTGCCGTGCCTTATGCTCGTGGTCATTCGCGTAGCAGGAAAAAAGTGAATGTACTGAAACAGATTCAAAAGCTTACAGAAGAAGGCTATAAAGAATTTGTTCTGGGCGGGATCAACCTGGGATTGTATGGACGTGAGCAAAATGATAATTATTTTCTTTCTCATCTTCTTATTGATATCGAGAAAATTGAAGAAGTAAAACTTATCCGGTTAAGTTCTATTGAACCACAACTTTTTAGTGATGATCTTCTGGCCTTTTTCCGAAAAAGCAAAAAGATATGTCCTCATTTTCATATTCCGCTACAGGTTGGATGCGATGAGATGCTTTCCCACATGGGGCGAAAATACACAGTAAGCGATTTTAGCAGTACAATTCAAAGTATTAAATCCATCTTTCCTGATGCAGCTATCGGCATCGATGTGATAGCAGGTTTGCCGGGAGAGACGGAAGAGCTTTTTCAAAAAACACAGAATTTTCTTACATCACTGGATTTTACATATCTACATGTTTTCCCCTATTCACGCCGACCGGGTACAAGAGCTGAAAAAATGAGTGGTCAAGTACATGGCAGTAATATCAGGAAAAGAACAAAGTTACTAACTAAAATATCTGCTAAAAAAACACAGGAATATATTGATTTTATCGTTAAAAATAGTGTTATGTTAAAAGGTGTAATAGAAAATAAATCGAATGGATTCTGGACTGCTTTGTCCGATCATTATGTTCGTATTTTTCTACAAAGCAAAACGGAACTGGAAAAAAAATATTTACACTTTCTACCACTACAAAAAAGATTCGACGGGATAGAGGTAAAAACGGGTGATTGAAATAAAAGGTCTTACCATAAGTTTCGATGGCGAAACCGTTCTTGAAAATATAGATCTGATTATTCGCAAGAATGAGATTACTACCATTGTGGGTCAGAGCGGTTGTGGTAAGAGCGTTTTGATGAAGACGATAGAAGGCTTGATTACTCCCGAAACCGGTACTGTATCAGTTGATGGAAACAACATTTTTTCTCTTTCCCGTAAAGATTTAAATTCCACCAGGCGCAAGCTGGCAATGCTTTTCCAGGGAGCTGCTCTTTTAGATTCTCTTAATGTTTACCAGAACGTTGCACTACCTCTTATGGAACACAGCAAGCTTTCTGAGGATAAAATTCTGGCGTTGGTTACAGATAAATTGAAGCTGCTCGGATTGATAGATATCCTGGATAAAATGCCGTCGGAACTGAGCGGAGGAATGAAAAAAAGAGTTGCCCTGGCACGTGCTATCATTATGCAACCGGAATACATAATCTACGATGAACCCACTACGGGATTGGATCCTATTATTGCAAATGAAATCGTTGAATTAATACTAAAACTTCATAATAATTTTGCTGTTACTTCCATTATAATTACTCACGATTTGAATTGTATTCGTAAGATCAAGGGCAGGATTGCCATGATCCATGAGAAAAAAATTGTTTTTGACGGAACCTATAACGATTTTATTAATGATAACGGAGTTTATATTAAGAAATTTATAAATATGAATTAGGGGATATATATGAAATTTCATCAAAACAAAAAAAATATTGAATTCCGGGTAGGATTCTTTTCGATTATTGCTATCTTGATTTTAGTTATATGTTATTCTTGGTTTACCGGAGTTATGGAAAACCGCAAATACACTACTGTTAAGGTGCACTTTGAAAATGCCGGGAACCTGGAGATTGGCAGCGATGTTACAATAAATGGAGTTAAAAAGGGAAGAGTAAAAGATCTGCAGGTAAGCAGCGATGGTGTAGTTATACATCTTCTGGCTGAACTGGATTTTCCTTTGCAGGAAGGTACTGAATTCTACATTCTGGAATCCAACCTGATGGGTGATGTTCTGGTCGAGATCATTCCCGGGAAAGGTAAGGGAACTTTGAACCTGGCAGAAATTCAAACTGGTAAAAAAAGTTACGGACTTACAAAACTGGTGGCAGAGTTGAGCAAAGTTGTAAACAGCCTGGAATCAATGATGAACGGGATTTATGATAATGACGGATTCCTGCAGAATTTACGTGCTGTGGTGGATACATCTCTGGTGATAGTAAGTAAAATGAACTCGAGTTATAATAGAAATTCAAAAGAAGTGGAAAAATTGATAGCAAACACTTCTACTATCTCAGAAAATCTGGCAAGACTGATAAGTGAGAATGAAGAAAACATTACTGAGACTATCATACAAACTGCGGATGTTATGAAAGAAATAAAAACAACTCTTATGGAAATGGAAAAAGCTTCTAGTAATATTCAAGCTATAACTGAAAAAATACTTCTGGAAGATAACAGCCTGAATAAGTTGATCACAGAAAAAGAGTTGTATGAAAATCTACTGCAGGCAACTGCCAATCTGGATTCGCTTCTTAAAGATATTAAGAAAAATCCCAAAAAGTATTTTCAGATAAAAGTGTTTTAGTACACAAGGAAAATTAATGAAAAAAAATATACTGATCCTGCTTATATTGGTCGTTGCACTGGATCTTTTCTCATATAGTTTTGGCAAAAACAAGATCCAGCAACCTGGAACAAAATGGTCGAAGATCGAAACTCTTCATTTTGATATTTATTTCCTGAGAGGTGATGATCAATTTGGAAAAACCGCTGCTCTTATTGCCGAAGAAGCTTATTATCATATAAAAAAAGATCTGAAAACTCCCGTAAAAAATCGCATACCGGTTATTTTCTACAAATCCCACCAGGAATTTGCAACAACAAATATTATCTTTCCGCTGTTGAACGAAGCTGTGGGAGGTTTTACCGAATCGGCACGGAACAGGATTGCCGTTCCTTTTGATGGTAGTTACAAAAAAATGGAAGAGATATTTGTACACGAACTTACCCACGCTTACGTGAATGAATTGAACCGAAGCCGTAATAGGTTCTTAAATCTTACCGGCTTACCGTTCTGGTTTAATGAAGGTCTTCCCGAATTTGAAGCTATCGGAGGGGAAAATGTTTATAACAATATGTTCGTGATCGATCTTCTTTTTAACAGCACAATTGGCGATTTAAACATGATTGGCGGCTATTATGCCTATCGACTGGGCGAATCTTTCCTGGTATTCATAGAAGAGGTATATGGACGTGACAAAGTAATTGATCTCTTTTATGCAGTGAGATACAATAATAATCTGGATGTAGCTTTCAAAAAGGTTTTTGGTAAAGAATGCCAGGAAATTCAATTACAATGGAAGAATTATTTGAAAAAGAAATATTATCCCGATTTTGCCAGGTTCGAAATTCCTTACGAGATTTTTGAAAGGAAAACAGACCATACCAAAGATGGCTCATATTTAAATTTTGCTCCCAGATTTTCACCTTCCGGCGAGGAATTTCTTTATTTCTCCAACAAAAATATAAGAACCGATATCTGGAAAGGTAATAGTCTGGGCTTGCGTAAGAATGAGAAAATATTAAATGGTGAAACCACCGGTAAATTTGAGGAATTTCATTTTCAAAGAAATAATTTCAGCTGGTTTCCTGATGGAGAAAGGTTTGCTTTTGTTTCAAAAACCTCCACCGGGGATAGATTGTATATTATGAACCTTGAAACAGGAAAACTGGTTTATGAATTTTCTTTTCCGGGGTTTGACGCTCTTTATGAAATTGATGTTTCAAAAGATGGGAAAAAAATTGTGTTTGCCGGCCAGAAAAACATTAAATGCGATATCTTCATATTGGATGTTTCCTCAGAAGAAATTGAACAGATAACAGATGATTTTTATTATGACAGCCAGCCCAGATGGTCTCCCGATGATAGCAAGATAGTTTTTACCTCCGAACGATGTGAAAATAGCAACACTACCAGAAAGCAGATTTTCAGTAAACTTACCAGTGATATTTTTTATTATGATGTTGAACTACAAAAATTTTTCCAGGTTACCAGCGATGAAGAGAATAGTAAGTTCCCGATTTGGTCGCAGGATGGCACTAAAATTCTTTTTATTACAGAAAGGGAGATTACCACGAATTTTGAGATTATCGATCTGGAATCGGGAACTCGTGCCAATGTTACCAATGTACATGGCGGTGTTTTTACAGGTGATCTCAGCATTAATGACGACGAACTGATCTTCTCCGGTTTCTATAATGGTGGATGGGATATTTATATGAAATCCAATCCATTGGATGATCTTGAATATTTAGATTATCAAATTCCCCGGGAATATGAATTTATCGATGACTTTTATAGCAGGTTCAAAATTGAACGTTATACAGTTTTTGGGAAAACAGAAAGAAAATTTAAAAAAGAATTACCGGAGTATCCCGACCAGGTTACAAAGATCGATTTGTGGGATTTTGCTAAAGTTGATAGTACACGCCAGGCATATAATCAGCAATTAGATGAAAGACCAACGGATATTAATGAACCTGTAATTAAGCCTTACAAAACGAGATTTGCACTTGATTATCTCTGGGGCGGTGTGGCATATACTCCTTCGGGGGGTACTTATGCTCAGTTGCAGTTTGGTCTTTCCGACCTGATGGGAAATCACTCGATAGGCATAAACCTGGGAATTACCGGCGATCTGGATGCTTCTAATGTTGTGCTTAATTACCTTTATCTGGCTAAACGCATAGATTACGGTATCGGTGGATTTTACTTGAATGATGAGTGGGTATATTGGACTAATTTCTATAATGATGATGATTACCTGAGAGAAAGAATTCGCGAATTTGGAGTTTATACGATCCTGCGCTATCCTTTTGATAAATTCTGGCGAGTGGATTTTGAAAATCTCTTCTATAAGAGCATTATAAAACGTGACTGGTGGGATGGAAATAACTGGATGGAAGAATATCTGCCGCAAAGTTTTATGGATTACTACGATCTGGAAGAAAAAGAGAGTGAATTGGTGGTAGCACCCCAGATCACTTTTGTGCATGATAATGCTATCTATGGGAGTGTGGGACCTGTTTCCGGTTGGAGAGGAGCACTACTGTTTAATAGAAGTTTTTCCTCGGAGAACAGTTATTCAATAATTTATACGGATCTGCGGAATTATATCTTTTTTGAAAAACGATATTCTTTTGCCTCCCGCTTATTGGGTGGAACAATTATTGGTGATACAAATAAGCGTTTCGTGTTAGATTATTTCAATGGAGTTCGTGGTTTTGATAAAGAGATAGAAGGAACCAGAAAATTTCTCACCAGTATTGAATTAAGATATCCTTTTATCGACAATTTGAAATTGACCTTTCCACTACCGCTCTATTTCCAGCAGATAAGGGGAAGCATCTTTATAGATATGGGAAGCGTGTGGGATGAAGGTGAAAAATTAAGGTTTTATGAAAATGACAGACTAAAAGACTTGAAATTGGGCTTTGGTTTCGGTCCACGCTTAAATATGGGTTATTTTGTTCTTAAAATGGATATAGCCTGGCATAACTATCTATACGATTTCAGCAAACCTTATATTTATCTGATTCTCTCTCCGGATTTTTAACGGTCGGCGGTATGATTAGTAA
>DAOUUD010000150.1 GCA_030668345.1 Candidatus Cloacimonadota bacterium
AACAACCTCATATAATAAATAACAAAGAAATCTTAAATTTCAATTTCAATATAAAACAGGACAATAAAATGAGAACGATACATTCAATTATAATTCTGCTAACTTGTATCTCTATGCTAAGAGCAGAGATAGTGGATAAAATAATAGCAAAAGCTGGAAGAGAGATAATCCTGCAGAGTGATCTTGATAAAAGACTTCAGCAGCTGCAAGCCGCCGGTATGCTAAACCAGGAAATCACAACTTTAGATATTTTGAATGATATGATAGAATCTGAACTGATCCTGCAAAAAGCTAAACAGGAAGAATATGAAGTGGATGAAGACAATATAAGAAACATGGCAGGAGAACAGATCAAGCAGATTGCTTCTCAGTTCTCAACTGAATTTGAATTTAAACAAGAACTAAAAAAAGCAGGTCTTACCGTTCCCGATCTGAAAGATTATTATATTGAGATAATTACAGAACAGAACCTGAAGGAATTGATAATCAAGAATGAGATAAAGAACAAGATACATATTACCGAAGTAGAAGTTGAAGATTATTATAATGAGCATAAAGACGAAATCCCCACCAGCCCGGCAATGGATCAGATAGGCATGATTGTGCGCTCTATCAAAGCCGGTAAAGAAACAAAAAACAAAGCTCTGGTTGAGATTAACAAACTTCGTGATAAACTTATTGAAGGCACAGATTTTACCGAACTGGCCAAAGAATACAGCGATTGTCCTTCCAAAGCTAATGGTGGTAACCTGGGGTTCTTTGGCAAAGGTACAATGGTTAAACCTTTTGAAGATGCCGCTTTTGGACTAATGCCCGGTGAGATCAGCGAAGTAGTGGAAACACAATTCGGCTATCATATAATTAAGGTTGATGAAATTAAAGAAGATGAGGTTAAAGCCAGCCATATCCTGAAAAAAATTGAATCAACAGAAGAAGATATTCAGGCAGAGATACAGTTGATAGAAAACGTACTGGTAAAAATGGAAAATGGTGAAGATTTCAGTGAACTGGCAAAAACCTATTCCGAAGATGATTCTACAGCCGTTAAAGGTGGAATTATCGGTGAGTTTGTTAAAGAAGAGTATCCCGAACTTTTCAAAGAAAAATTAGAGAATATCGATTACGGAGGACATACATCTTTAATACGGGAAGGCGATAATTTATATATTTTTGCAAAGCTTAAATTGATTCCTGAAAAAGAGTACCGTTATGACGAGATCTATGACCGATTAAGAGAACTTGTAATTACCCAGAAAGAGATAGATCTTTATGAAAAGTGGATCACAGCATTGATACAGGAAAGTTACGTGGAAATCCTGTTGGAAGATTAGCAATTAATGAATTTACCTGTTATAATTTCCACCCTTTTTGGAGCAGGATATTTTCCTAAAGCTCCAGGCACAGCCGGCACACTGATAGCAACTTTGGTTTATTTACTATTGCCGCCAAAACTTTTTGGCAGCCTGGAAAATAATATTATTTTCTTGATCTGTGTTTTAATTGTAAGTTTGATCTCGGTTTTTTTTATCTCAAAAGCAGAAAAAAAACTCGGTCATGATAACAATAAAATAATCTTGGATGAATTCCTGGGTTATTTTATTGCTGTTGTTTTTTTGCCCAAAACAGTGTTAGTAGCAGTCTTCGCTTTTATATTGTTTAGGTTTTTTGATATATCCAAACCGGAACCGGTTAATGTTCTGCAAAAACTTCCCGCTGGTTGGGGAGTGATGGCAGATGACCTGATGGCTGGTGTTTACACAAATATCAGTTTACAGATATTAATAAGAGTTTTTCCAAAAATAATAAAATAATAAGGAGACATTTATGTTTAATGTTTTAATGCAGGCAGGCACACAAACAGCAGGTGGAGCACCACAATCAAATATTTTTGCACAGTTATTCCCATTTATTCTTATGTTCGGTATTCTTTATTTGCTTATCATTCGTCCCCAGCGTAAACGCCAGAAAGAAACACAAAACATGCTGGTAAACCTGAAAGTAAATGATGTAGTGGTAACGAATGGAGGCATCATCGGTAAGATCATAAATATTAAAAAAGAGAAAAATATCGTGGTTTTGAGAGTAGATGAGACAAGCAAAACAAAAATCGAATTCCAGAAAAACGCTATTGTAGGAATTATCAAGGATGAAGAGAAAAAAGCCTGATCTTCTTCCCATCAGGATATACGGTGATAAAACACTACGGAAGATGGCAGAACCTGTTGCAGAGATCACACCCGAAATAGAGGATTTTATTAATGATCTGGTTCACACAATGTATGAAAAAGACGGTGTAGGCCTGGCAGCACCGCAGGTAGGAAGATCGCTTCGTATCTTTGTGGTCGATCCTTTCTGGTTCAGAGAAGGTGGACAAAAGAACCCAATAATACTCATTAATCCCAAGTTTCTTGAATTCGAGGGGCAAGTCGAATCGGAAGAAGGCTGTTTGAGTCTGCCGGAAATTTATGAAAAAGTAATGCGTGCCAAAAAGGTTATCATCAAAGGTTTAAATGAAAATGACGAACATATCCGTTTTGAAGCAGAGGGTCTTTTTGCCCGGGCAGTGCAGCATGAAAACGACCATCTGGACGGAATTCTATTCACTGACAAAGTTCCCAAATTGAAGAAAATTCTATTAAGAAAGAAATTGAACGAACTAAAAAGCACTACCGATGAAAATGGTATCAACGTAGGGAACATTAAATTGTAAAAAGATATTAAGCAGGAGAGGAAACTGGATAGTTCAAGCATAAAAAACATTGTATTTATGGGAACTCCGCAATTTGCCGTTCCTACCCTTGAGTTGCTTTCCAAAACAAGATACCGTCCGGCTCTCTGTATTACCCAACCAGATAGACCCAAAGGACGAAAACAAAAACTATTGCCTCCTGAAGTAAAAATAAAAGCCCTGGAGCTGGGAATTCCTGTAATCCAACCGCAAGATGTTAATGAACCGGACATTGTCTCTAAACTTGTAAATTTGAAACCAGACATAATTATAACGGTAGCTTATGGAGGTTATCTAAAAAAAGCTATCCGCAAGCTTCCTGTTTACGGCTGCATAAACCTGCATCCTTCATTATTACCAAAACATAGGGGAGCCACTCCCATAAATTATGCTCTCTTTAATAGCGATAAGCAAACTGGAGTTACTGTCTTTAAAATAGTAGCCAAAATGGATGCAGGACCGATTATTTCTCAAAGCGAAACTCAAATTAACAAGGATGAATGCTATACTGAATTATCTGACAGACTTGCTCAAATAGGTGCCGAAGAAATGCTGAAAACACTGAAAAAAATTGAAAAAAGTGGACTGAACACTACTCCGCAAGAGCATAAAAATGCTACATTCAGCCATAAATTGCAGAAAGAAGACCTAATTATCGATTGGAATCAACCGGCAGAGAATATCTATAATAAAGTTCGTGGATTGGCGGAAATACCCGGAGCTGTGGCTTCCTTCAGAAAATCCCGGATTAAGATCATCGAGATAGAAATATTAAAAACTAATTCAGGATTGGTTCCGGGCTCGATAGTAAACATAATAAAAAATCAGGGTATAGTAGTTATAACTGGTGATCATGATGTACTTATCAAACGTGTACAACCTGCCGGAAAAAAGATCATGACTTCTCATGCCTTCAGCCTGGGAGCCAGGATTAATCTGAAAGAGAAATTCGAAAATGGATTTTGAGATAAATACAAAAGGTAAAGGACTCTTTCTTACATTATCCACAATAACACTTATTCTGATGATGGCTGTCACCACACTTCTGTGGTGGTTCGTTTCTCCCCGACTGCACGAAATAAGCGAACTGGTTACAAATCTTTCTCTTACAGCTCTCAGAGTATTTTATTTGATTCTTATTTTGGGTGTAATACTGGTTTATTGTACAATATTATTTGAACGTAATTTTCTGATTGCCCGTTTTGCCATAAGAGCTTTTATAAGAATACTGTTTCCTGTTACTATATTTCTTGGAAAGATTATTGGTCTTTCTCAGGAAAAAATGCGTGAATCTTTTGTACACTTGAACAATTCCTTTCTTAAGGCAATAAAAACGAAATTTGGTCCTTCACATATTTTAATATTACTACCGCATTGCCTTCAAAATACTGATTGTGGGATCAGAATTACCCCGGATATTCACAAATGCGAAAAATGCGGGAAATGTGATATAGGAAGATTAGCAATGTTGTCCGAGAAATATAATATTCCTATCGCTATTGCTACAGGCGGAACATTGGCCAGAAAAATAATAGTAGAGAACAGACCGAAATTTATTATTGCCATTGCCTGTCAGCGCGACTTGGTAGAGGGTTTAAGGGAAGTATTTCCAATTCCTGTTTACGGTGTTCTGAATGATAGACCCGAAGGTCCCTGCTTTAATACCAGGGTAACGGTGGAAAAAATTGACCTGGCTCTCCAGAAGATTTTAAATTAACTATGATCAAGAAAAAAGAAAAAAAGAAATTCAAACGTAAGACTATAAGATTGCAAAACATCGAAATAGATAACCTGGAGAAATTTGAAGCTGAAGATCTGGTTGAAGAAAAACGAGCCGAGAAAAAGATAGTTGAGAAAAGTCAAATAAGCCAAAAGTCGAATTTAA
>DAOUUD010000058.1 GCA_030668345.1 Candidatus Cloacimonadota bacterium
ATACAAAACATGTATTCCAACTGCATGTTCTACATTTAACCTGTGAATCGATTCAATTTCCTGATTTTGAGACATATTTTGAACAATTAAGTTTAGATCAGCTATATGATTTTTTAAGGCAAGGGGCATCTGTACTTCGTTCAATTTACCATCAAAAGGCACAAGCTTAAGATCATATTCTGAATTAAAATGGAATGTGTTGATCTCGATTTTTTCCACAATGATGAATACTGCCAATAGTTCAATGATTTCTTTGCTGGATATGAGGGGATAATAATCAATTTGAAAGAGTTTATTTCCAAAATTCGCTATAAAAGATCCTGATTCTTCTTGAGAGGCATTCTGATAGATCTGAGCAAGATATTTGTCTATAAGATCCCATTTTGTTCCAAAAAGAACCATCCTCTCCCTGCTATAAATCGTGAGGTTATTTACATCTGCCTGGTCGTAATGTGAATGTAAGCGATTTGATATTTGCTTAGTATCCTTAATTATAATAACATCTTCAAGTTTGATGTCGGAAGTAAATTTTATGAGTTTATTTTGTGAAATTGCCTGTTTTTCATTCTGGACTATTTTGAAATCTGAAAAAGTCAAATTCAGATTTACATCTTCATATTGCATTATGCCAAATTTCACCAATTGCCATTCGATGAATATAATGGTTAATACGAGAAGGAAAGTGATAATGAAAAAGAGGATAAATATCCGCTTCTCAAGTTCAGCTTTACTTTTTTTCATTTAGGTTCCTTTTTTTATCGAGTACCTCACGTACTTTATTTACAAGTGCTGTAAAGGAAAAAGGTTTGTTTAACAAACTTGCGCCTGATTCGGAAATTTTCCGAAGGACATCATCTTCGGTATGTCCCGAGATAAAGAGAGCTCTTGTCTCTGGATGATCGTTTTTAAGCAATTCTGAAAGTTCCGTGCCAGTGATTTTTGGCATTCTGATATCGGAAAGAAGTAAATCGATCGGTTCTTTATATTCTTTTGCCAGTTGCAATCCTTCTACTCCGTTTATCGCTTCCAGAATATTATAACCACATTCTTCAAGAATTGAAGCAACAAACTCTCTGATGCTTTCTTCATCTTCAACCAGGAGAATTGTCTCATTTCCTCTGGGAAGTTCCTCTTCCTCGATAACTTTAGTTTCTGATTTGGAAATATCTGCTTCTACATAAGGCAGATAGAATTTAACACAGGTGCCTTTACCAACTTCAGATTCTACAATAATGTGCCCATCATTCTGTTTTATTATTCCATAAACCGTTGCCAGACCAAGTCCTGTGCCTTTACCCAGTTCTTTTGTTGTAAAAAAGGGTTCGAATATCTTCTCTTTTATATCTTCCGTGATTCCAGTTCCTGTATCTTGCACAGAGGTTAAAGTATATTTACCACTTTGCTCAAAACCAAGTTTCTTTGCTTTCCCTGCAGTGATCGTCTCGTTAATTGTACTTATCGTAATTATTCCGTCTTTGGGTATCGCATCCCGGGCATTTACAACCAGGTTTACAAGAACCTGCTCTATTTGCCCTGAATCTGCATTAACGATGCATTGTTCTTCGGATGTGCAGGTTTTCAATTCTATTTCTCCACCGATAAGGCGGGTAAGCATTTTATTCAGATCGTGTATCACCACATTCAAATCGATTATCTTCTTATCAGTGATCTGTCTGCGTGAGAAACCAAGAAGCTGTTGAGTCAGTTTTGCTGCTTTCTCTCCACATTCTTTAATAACAGTGATATCATCGGCAGCAGGATCATTACTATCTAATTTAGTTTTTGCCAGGTCGGCATAACCGTTGATGGCTGTGAGAAGATTATTGAAATCGTGGGCGATTCCACCGGCTAAACGTCCAACTACTTCCATTTTCTGTGACTGGTAAAGCTGGTCTTGGATTTTTTGTTTTTCAACTTCCGCATATTTCCTATCTGTGATATCTTTACCCACAGATTGAAATTCAATGAAATTTCCATTCTCATCGAACAGGGAACGAAATGTCCACTCCGTCCATATCGCAATTCCATCATCAAGTTCTGTTTGAAATTCTCTTGTGGCAACGGGATCTTTAATGGTAAGCGAATTAAATATTTTTTGAAACTCCTCTTTCTCTTCGGCAGGAATTTCGTTCAGCCATTTTGTTCCTATCAATTCTTCATTGCTTTTACCAGCAAAACGACAATATGCATCATTAACAAAAGTAAGGGTTGAATCCTTAAGAAATCGATTGATATACTCTGTTTGATCTTCCACAACTGCTTTGTATCTTGATTGGCTGATCTTCAGTTCTTCGTCAGCTTTTTTCAGGTCGGAATTGTCTATCAATACTCCCGTAACGTATTTCTTACCACTTGCAGGAGTGATGGCAACCATCCGATCTTCGATCCAGATGGTTGTGCCTGAGGCGTGTTTAATTCTATACCAGAGTGTAAGCATTTCTGATGATCCGCTTTCTCTCCAGGCATTAATTTTCTGTCTTATAAATTCACGATCATCTTTTTGTATCAAACTTGTAAATTTTTTCTTATCTTTTATCAATTCTTCTGCTGGATAACCAAGCAGTTTGATAATGTTTTCGGATATAAATCTATGACCACCACCAATTTCATAAAGGATAATATTAGGAACATTTTTAAAAACAACAGAAAGACGATCTTGAGTTTTTTTAAGTTTTTCTTTGGCTTTTATCCGTTCTGTTATATTGTGTGCAATACTCAAAATTGCCGCCTTACCTTCATAGATGATTTCTTTAGAATAGATCTCCACATTAATATTTTCACAACGTTTTGTAAGGTGGTTATAAATGACAGGTTCAGCAGTGATTTTGTTTACGTAATGTTGTACTTCTTCGTATTCACTTTTCGGATGAAGATCAAAAGGAGTCATTTTTTTTAATTCTTCTTTTGAATACCCGTAATTGCTTATAACTGAATTATTACAGTCCAGAAAGTGCAGGTCTTCTTTGGAGAAAATAAAGATAGGATCTACAATGTTATTGAATAAAATACGGTATTTTTTTTCGCTTTCCTTCAGAGTATTTTCCATTTGGTGTCGATAAAAAGCCATTTCGATTGATGCACGCAGTTCCTTCTCTTCAAATGGTTTAATAATATAACCGTATGGTTGAGTCAACTTAGCTTCTTCCAGTATTTTTTCATTGGCATAGGCTGTTAGATAAAGTATAGGAATATCGTATGATTTCAGAACTTCATTTGCAGTTTCAATTCCAGTTAGTGTTCCTCCCAGCATGATGTCCATCAATATCATATCGGGATTCAACTTATCTATCTTTTGTAATGTCTCTTCTCCGGTAGCCATGACATCAATTACAGAATAACCAAACTGTTCCAAAGTTCTTTTTATATCTTCTCCGATAATTTGTTCGTCTTCAACTATCAGAATCCGTTTTCCCATTACATCTCCTATTATATCTTCTGCTCAAGAAAAGAAATTTTCCAAAACAATTCAGAGTACAAAACTTAAAAGAAAAATGTGATGGTCAATTTATTTTTGCAAAAAATGTAATAAAAAAATTACATGAAATAAAAAAAGCCACAGAAATGTGGCTTTTCAGTGGTTGGGCCGGGAGGATTCGAACCCCCGAATGCATGGACCAAAACCATGTGACTTACCACTTGTCGACGGCCCAACAAAGATCTATATTTAAACTGGCGGAGAGGGAGGGATTCGAACCCTCGGTAAGGTTTCCCCTACATACGCTTAGCAGGCGCACACCTTCAGCCAACTCGGTCACCTCTCCACTTTATGGATCCTGGCGGAGGATGAGGGACTCGAACCCCCAAGGGCAAAGCCCGGCGGTTTTCAAGACCGCTGTCTTACCAATTAGAACTAATCCTCCAAAAGGGTGGAAACAAATAATTTCCCGAACTATTTGATGTCAAATAATTTTTTAATGCTTTCTCAATGGTTATGATCTACGATTTCTTTACTTTTTTCCGCTTATTTTTCAAAATAATATATGATAAAATTAACTATAACCAAATTCTTTTAAGGCATTTTTCTTTTTGCGCCAGTTCGGTTTGATCTTGATCCACAATTCCACTTTTGTACGCTTGCTTAGAATTTTATGAATTTCCTTTTCAGAAGCTGTTCTTACAGCTTTTATTTTCTCACCGTTTTTTCCCAGCAAGATAGGTTTTTGCGATTTTCGTTCCAGCCAGATATTGGCAGATATCTCAACTTTATTGGGAAAGTCTTTGTATTGCTCCACCACAACGGTAGAAGCATAAGGTATTTCATCCCGGTATTTAAGGAATATCTGTTCCCTGATAATTTCCTGTACAAAGAATCTCATCGGAAGATCAGATATATCATCGGGGGAGTAGAATGGTGGATGAAAAGGCAGATAATCGGTTATCAATGTAAGCAGATCATCAAACTTATCCTGGTTCAAAGCCGAAAGCAGGATCACTTTTTCAAAATCTAATAGCGATAATTGCTTCATTTTTTCTTTGGCAACATCTTCTTCTACAAGGTCGATCTTATTCAATATAGCGATCTTGGGGATTTTTATTTTATTCAGCATTTCACACAACTGGTTATCGTAATCTGTGGGAAATTTATGAGCATCGGTAATGAAAATGATCAGATCGGAATCTTTTAGTGACCTTTGTAAATACTCCTGCATTTTCCGGTGTAGTTCATACCGGGCTTTTAAGAATCCTGGAGTATCCAGGAAGACAATCTGCCTGGATTCATTGGTAAGAATACCTTTTACCTGCTGGCGGGTTGTTTGAGGTTTGGGTGAAATTATTGATAGTTTCTCTCCCAGCAGTTTATTCATAAGGGTAGATTTTCCTACATTCGGTTTACCAACAATGGAAACAAAACCGGCACGAAATTCCTGATTCAACATTACTCCTGAGATTTACAGAGATTATAAATCAGCGTTTCCAGAATGATCTCTTCTTTGGTGTTCAGAGATTTTGAATCTATATCTGCCTGTAGAAGAAGGGAAAAAGCTTTTCTAATTGATCTGGCTTTGTAATTCTTTGCATATCTCAGGTAATCACTTCTGAATTTTGAATATACTTCGGGAAGATAACGGTTAGTTATTTCAGAATCGCTGATATTTTTTTTTTGCAATGCTTCGATTTTCCACAGTTGAGAAAAAAACCGCGTGAGCATAGTGATGATAAATACAGCCGATTCGTTATTTTCCAGCATATTTTCCAGAACTTGTAAAGCTTGCTTCAAATTCCTGTTACCCAGTGCATTTTGTAAGTCAAACACACTATCAGTTTTTGATTTGCCCACCGATTCTTTTACATCTTCAATTGTGATCTTTCCTGTGTTCTTGGTATAAATGATCAGCTTTTCTAACTCGTTTGCTGCTATCAGGTAATCGGTTTCGATGCTATTTGCAAAAAGATTGATAGAGTCGTTATCCATTTCGTATTTCTTCTCTTTAAGTTCATTTCGCAACCAACGAGCAATATCTTCTGCATTATATGGAGCTCGGCATATTATCGATATTGCTTTTTCATTGATAACTTTTGCAGCTTTACTACGCTCATCCAATTTCTCCACAGTAAGAATAAGAATGGAACTATTTACCGGATTGGAAACATATTCTGCTATCAGGTTTTTCCCACTCACTTGCAGATTATCAAAATTCTTTAGAATTATTATCCTGTGTTTGGACATAAAGGGGATCATTTCCAGTTGCTCGATCACATTTTCTGTTTCGCAATTGTCGCCATAAAATGTAATCAGATCGAAATCTTCCGAACCCGGAGTTGTGAATTTTCCTATAAGAGCTTTTTGAACTTTATCTTTTAGATAAAATTCCTGTCCGATAATCAGGAAAACAGGTGCTGTTTTAAGATTGATTATCTCATTCAAGAATTCGTAATGAGGAAAGCTTTTTCTTCTTTGCATATTATTTTGCTACAAAAAGAATAAGTGTTAGTAAAGAAATAAACCAGCAATAAAAAGCAAAATATTTAAGTTTCTGTTTTTTTACAAATGAAATAAGCAGTGAAATTACCGAATAACCAGCAATAAATGCTGTAAATGCGCCTATTAAATAGATCAAAAATTGTGATCTTTCCAATGCTGTGATCTTTGATATTTTATGAATATTTACTCCCACAATTATGGGAACGGAAAGTAAAAATGAAAATCTGGCAGCAGCTTCCCGTTTTAGTCCGGTAAAAATTCCCATGGCTATAGTAGAACCCGAGCGTGATATGCCGGGCAGGATGGCAAATGCCTGAGCAAAGCCAATAAGAATGGACTTCCTGATACCAAGCTGATGTGTATCTAAACCCCGGGGTTCTATTTTATCAGATATGAAAAGTATGATCCCTGTAATGAAAAGCATAAAGCTGGGAATATAGAGAGATGAGAAAGCTTTTAATACAGCATCTTCGAAATATAGTCCGATAAGAGCGGTAACTACGGTTGCCACAAGCAGGTAAAATAATGTATTTCGATTATTCAAGTGTTCAGAACTTTTATCTTTGAAAATAAACAGAGATTTTAGGAGATAGATAATGTCTTTGCGGAAATAAATAAGAACTGCTACTACCGAACCAAGATGCAGAAATATCTCAAAGCTGAGATCGGGTTGTTTGAAGTTCAAGTAGTGTTCTGCCAGTACCAGATGCCCGGAACTACTGATAGGCAGGAATTCCGTTAAACCCTGGATAATTCCCAAAATAATTGCTTTTAGAATTTCCATCTCTTATACCTATAATATTTCAGGAAGTTCAGATTCGAAAAGCTTGGAAACCGGAACTAATTCTAAGTCCAGTTCTTTTATCTGCTGCAGAAAGTTCTTTAAAAATTCATACCTGTCTTTGGTTGCACAATGAGTTATTACTAGGATTTTATTACTGTTCTTAGAGATTTCTTTCAGTTGTTGAATCTTTCTTTTCAGTGTTTTCTCCGATATTGAAGGTGTATCCAGGAACAAATGATTCTCGATAGTTGGTATCATCATACTTTTTGCAACTTTATATGCAACTGAAGATTGCGATGTTCTGCTATCAACAAAATACAGGTTATGTTTTTTTAAAACAGCTAGTACATTTCTCATCACATTCTCATCCGCTGTGGCCAGAGAACCCATGTGATTATTTGCTCCTACGCAAAGTGGAAATTGTTTAATAAAGCGTTCCATGCGCCGTCGGATCTCTTTATCTGAAAGATGAACATAAATTGCATGGTTGCCAGGATTATTCTGAGGATAGCTGATCGGCTCCATAGGGATATGTATAAGTGTCTCGTGGCCAGCCTTAACTGCTTTATTCATAACCTCTTTCGAGAATTTCTGATCCGGTAGAATGGCAAAAGAAATATTGGCATCGAGCTTACAGAAATCATCGAGTAAGTTATCATTTTGTGCGCCAAAATCATCTACTACTATAGCTAATTGGGTTTTCTTACTGTGACTGATATTTGATTTTGTATAATATAAGGTTACAATATATTTCTGAGAATCTTTCTTATCCAAGAACTCCAGAACCTGTTTATTACCATTGTTCATTTCTTTACCGGATACAAGTTCACCACCTACAAGTTCTACCTGTCCCGTTATAATAATATTGGCATAATTCAGATCCATTTCATCTTTATTTATTCCTATAGAGATGTAGATAGCATCATCTCCAATGTGATTCCTGAAGTTTTTATCAGGAATTCCCAGTAATCTTACTGAATGAGCAATAGCATCCTGAACAGTAATTTTTTCTTTTAGCTCTTTTGATGTTATTTTTGTTTTATCTCTCTGCGTGTTTTTTAATAAAGTACTGATCTTTGGTGAATTTATATATAGTACCAACAATATGAATACAACTAAAAGAAATATGTATATAAAGTTATTACTGCTTTGTGTTCTTTTTTTTTTTCTTTTTGCCATTTCCCAACCTTAATTGCGTGAATGTCTATTTAGCAGAGTATATTGAGTCAAGAAATTTATTATTTGGTTAAATAAACATTATTAAATAAAAAAACCGGCGACATTGCCGGCACAAAAAAATGGTGGGCGCGGAGGGACTTGAACCCCCGACCACCTGCTTGTAAGGCAGGCGCTCTCCCAACTGAGCTACACGCCCTTGTTACTTGCTGAAAGCGAAATTCTGATTTCACTTATTGCTGTCAAACCATTTTTAATGAACTGGTCGGGGCGAGAGGATTCGAACCTCCGACTCCTGGTTCCCAAAACCAGTGCGCTAACCGGACTGCGCTACGCCCCGAACAGATAGCAACCAAAAAAAACGGTAATTCAGAGTCAAGAATTTTCTATTAGATATAAAAATAATCACTGAAAATATATAAAATATTTTTTCCATTGAATTCTCGTTTGGTTTTTAATAGGGCGCAGATCACATTAATTTTTGTTTCAGATTTTATTTATTTAGGAAAAAAACTTTGTTTTGAGAAAAAGTTCTTTACATAAGTTCTACAAAAAATAGAAAATTGAATCGTGAAAGTTAATTGTAGTAATTATATAATTAATTACTTAATTTTAATGAGGGAAAAATGTTCGAATAACAAAAGGAGATTATTATGAAATCCGTATTTTTTATTGTTTTTATTATTTTTTTTGTTTTCACATTATCAGCCGAATGGGTATTAATTGATTCCGTATCTTTTTCCAAATTGCTGCCTGCAGGAGAAAAATGTTATGTTACGCTTCAATCTGCTACAAATTTTCTTGTTCCAATTTTACCACCGGAAAATCTTACAGATGATGCTGAAGCTGCTGTAGATATTGCTCCCGGCTGGCTTAAAACCGATCTAAGAGATAATTTCCGCAGACTGGATGAAGATACCCAGAATTTGTATGCGAATCTTATTATCAATGCTACCGATCCTTTAATTGATGAAATCTGTTTTGAGGTAGCGCATACTGCACCACAAACACTTTCTTCTGCTATGGATACACAGGTATTGATTGAGAATGTAGAATACCTGTATATGATGGATAACTTCTTTGACTATGTAGACATTGTTGATTATGAAGGTGATGATTATTATTCCACTGCTGTTTATCAGGTTGAGGAAGAAGGAGTAATCCAGGAAATTGAGATACCACGGGAAATCTATTATTGGTATATTGTTCATCCGAAATTACATAAAGAAGTTCCAAATTATATTAACCCCGATACAGGTAATCCGGCAGATCCGCCAACCGGTGTATTCTGGCGTGATTTCCTGATGAATCACAACGATACGGGATACCCTATGCTTCGAAC
>DAOUUD010000201.1 GCA_030668345.1 Candidatus Cloacimonadota bacterium
TACCTCGATTTTTTTCTGTTTCATAAAAAGATCGTGTATATCTTCGGCTAAGATTTTTCCAGCTTTGGGAATCAGCCTTGCAGCCAGAATTGTATTTTCATGGAACAAACAACTATTCAGTGATAGCTTCTTAATCTTCTTCGTAATGTTTTCATCCACCTTCAACCTGCTGTTAATGAAGATCGTATCTTCTGCGGTAAGTTTATTCACCTGCCATTTCTTATGTCTTTCACGGTATATCTTTTCCAGGAAAGATGAGATGATAATATTCGTTTCCTGTAAACCAAAATAGGCTGATATTCTTTGCCTGAGCTTGAGAATACCTACTCGCAGATCCCCGGTGGAACGGGTAAGAGTTATCGGAAAGAAATTACTCCAGGAACTATCATCGAAAAGAATATATTTCATCTACTCCCCCATTTATTTTGTTAAATCGATTATTTTGGGTTTAACATCCTTAAATTTTGGCATTGCCATTCCCAGATTGGCATTAATATAAGTGGGGTCACATATTATATATTCATCTTCGTGGAAGATGATATAATCTCCGGCCATTTTGTCTCCAAATTTTACTGCCGTGGAAATATGCCCCGGATAATCAAGACCCAGAACATCAAGTTGAAGCAATTGTCTGATCAGGTAGGAAAAAATAATTGAGCGGTCTTCACAGTCGGAATAAGGATAGAACAGGGTTTCATCTCCAAAGAAGCTTTTTTCCTCCCCAAATTGGTCACCATCGGTTTTATATTCAAAAGCAGTCTGCACAAAACGTAATAGCACATTTGCAGCTTCCGCTTCTGTTTTTCCATCCAGAACCGGTTTCAAGCCCACAGAAAGTGAATAAGTAGCTTCAGGAGAAAGAGGTGCATTGAAGTACACTTCCAGGCTCGTTTGCGGATAATTCTTAAAAAATTCCGCAGCATTCTGATTGTATTTTACCGGAATTTTGTATATCACACCCTCATATGTGAAGCTAAGTTCTTTTTCAACCAGTGCTGTTTTTACTTTTGGACTTTCTGTAATGCTCAAATCGATCAGATCATCAGCATCGGGGTATTTTCCGTCGTATGTACTGATAGAAATTTTCAGGGTTTGCTTCTTATCGAATGAGACCGTATAGAATTTTTTTTCATCAACCATTATGTACGATACACCGAACATTTTGTTTTTACAGGGTAGCAACAGGAATACATTCTCCCCGCTGAAACCCACCTTCGATTCATAACCGGATTTTGTGAGCATGAACCAGAGAAAAAGATTGGTAAGATCGTGTGAATCATTCGTGATCTCTTTGCCGATCTCATTCAAAAGTAAACAGTAACCCCAATCGTTCAAGCTCAGCTTTGTCCTGAACTCCTGAAGCTGTTGCAGAAAGGTTTCATATTCGGTATTACTGGCAACATACCAGAAATTTGCAATATTCTTCTGGTTAATGGGTTTATCCAGTTGCACGCTTAAAGAATCCTGATAATTAAGTTCGATAGGTAATCCCAGGAAATTAACATCCACTCGGGGTCCTTCCCCGAGGTTTACATAAACCATACTCTCTTTTTCTTCCTGTTCTTCCACTTGAATATTAATTTTTTCTACTTTGACTTCTTCCGCTTTTTTAGGTTCAGGGAATTCAATATCTTTCACTTCTGCCACAGGAGCTTCCACCGGTTTGGGTGTTTCATCCTGAATTTCACCCTTGAACGCCTCGAAGCTTTCCCAGTTTTTTTCCAGGAACTCCACAAATGCTTTATCCTGCTCACTTTTATACTGTCGCAAAACCTGTTTCTGGGTTTCTTTCCAGTTATCGAAATCATCCTGACTAAATAATAAATTTGATATCGAAAAAATAAGAACCATTAATACAAAAAAAGTACATATCCTTCTCATAAGACCCTCCATATTTATTATTTTTTCCACGAAAAAATATTCAACGCTCCCAGCATTGCTACCAGGATAAAATATACAGGCTGCAATATAAACCAGAGCGGATAAAATTTCAACCTGTTTTTTTCTTCACCGAATTTTTTATAACCCAGTCTAAGGAAACTGAGTTCAAAGATTACACGCAGGATTACTATTCCCACAGCTAACCACCAGTATTTAAATACAACTGCAAAAGGTAGAACTACAACAAAAAAAGTAGAAACCAGGTAAACATAAAATTCCGGATTCAGTATGGTTTGCCACTTCATATTGGAAGTCCAGCGGCTGCGTTGGCTAAGAAGCTGCAACCAGTTTTCAACAGATTTTGTATATACAAAACTGTGAGGAGAATAGGCGAATTCTACCTTCATACCTGCTTTCCTGAAAAGCTGCATCAGGTTAACATCGTCACCGGAAACAAGATGCTTGATCTTTTCAAACCCACCAACTGCATAAAAAGCTTCTTTTTTGTAAGCGATATTCTGACCCGAACAGGAAAAATATTTTCCGGAAGAAATTGCCCCGGCAGCAGCAGCAAACATAGCCAGGAAATCAAAATGCTCAAATTTATGGAGCAGTCTGGCTTTTCTCCAGTCTGTTGTTTTAGTCTGGGAGAGTCCAACCACCATATCATTATCATTAAAACAGGCAACCATCGTCTTAAGCCAGTGTTTTCCCACCAGGCAATCGGCATCGGTAGAAACAATGATCTCACCGGTACTATTTTCTATTGCCCGGGAAAGTGCATTTTTCTTGGGTGACATTACATTTTCTCGATTTTGAACATTTATCAACTTCACATTTTTCCATTTCTTAGAAAATTGTTCCACCACTTTTGCTGTTCCATCGCTCGAACCGTCATTGGCAACGATGATCTCAAATAATTCAGCGGGGTATATCTGGTTAACCAGGGCTGTTAAAAGATGTGTAATGTCTCTTTCTTCATTCCTTGCCGCTATTACAATTGTAACGTGGGGCTTTCTGGCATTATGACTATCTTGCTGTGTTTTTAATCCTCGTATGAATAACACCAGGTAATATAAATAAAAACCTAAAGAAAACAAAGCAATGATACTAATTATCTGCAGTATCACTTGTTTATCCTTAACAGGGAATCTATCAGGCTGTCGATCTCATCTTCAATTTCAGTTTCTTTCAGCCAGACAGGTCCTTTCCACAGCAAGCTGTCCGGACGTGTAACATACTTCATATTCTTAATTATAGCTGCACCGGTAAGATCGATGGGAGCTGGTTCATGCCTGGGCGCCATCACCATGTAATACGGTCGTAAAGTATCGGGATAGGTCGGTTCCATAATTATCGAATCGGGCCATACATATTCATCTCCACCCATATCTATTACCAATGAATCCATCTCGTTCTCGCGGTATATGGTAGGATA
>DAOUUD010000239.1 GCA_030668345.1 Candidatus Cloacimonadota bacterium
AACTTTTTCATTCCACGTATGAATTCAGCTACTTCCTCTTCCGAAGGTGATTTGAACGGCATAGAAGGTACTTCGTTCCATTTAATCACATTCAATTTACAGGAAATATCTCCCAGGAATTTTAATAAAGCATTTATATCTTCCTGTTCGATATTAAAACCTTTTATCATCACATATTCGAAAGTAATGCGAAAGGCTGTTTTCTTTCGAAAATCCAGTAATGCATTTTTCAATTCAGTAAGAGGATACTTCCTACAGACAGGCATCAGTTTTTCTCTTTTTTCCTGAATAGCAGAATTCAAAGAAACGGCTAATTTTATTTTTAAACCGCTATCTGCCAGTTCTTTCAGTTTAGGAATGATCCCGCAGGTAGAAATTGTAATGCGTCGTGGACTGAAACTGAAGCACTGTTCCTCTTGCAATATTTTTACAGCTTTTATCACATTTCCCAAGTTATCCAATGGTTCACCCATTCCCATAAAAACGATGTTTGTAAGTTTGTTTTCTTCCAGCTCCTTAATTGCCAGAAAAACCTGCAAAATAATCTCGTAAACCACCAGGTTCCTGATGAGACCCAGGCTTGCTGTAGCACAGAAACTGCAACCTCTGGAACATCCAACCTGTGATGAAATACACAAAGTATTTTTTTCTTCATTTGGAATAAGCACCATTTCGATTTTATTGTCATCAACGAGAGATAACAGATATTTCTTTGTTCCATCTCTGGAAATATCGACCTTAATTATTTCAGGAAGGAAATTTTCGAATTTAGTAGAAAGCTCTTCCCTCAGGCTTGGTGGCAGGGTGCTCATTTTACAAAAATCCATTTCGCGGTTGTTATATATCCAGTTCAAGATCTGATTTACACGATACTTTTTCTCGCCGGGCAGGCATTTTTTTAATTCACCTGGAAGAAGTTCAAGAACGTGCTTTTTCATTTTTGCCGGTTTCTTTTGCCTTCTTGAATTCATCTAAAGTAAGAATGATCCTCTCTTCATTTTCCGAGATCAAGTTCACACGGTTGTTATAATAATCGTTTTTATCAACGTACATTTTCTGATCTTTATAAGATATTACTTCCCCCAGTTCAGGAAAGTTCTCTGATTTTTCCAGATAGAAATCTTCTTCGTAATGCAGGCAACAAAGCAATCTGCCACATGGTCC
Organism: Candidatus Cloacimonadota bacterium; assembly: GCA_030668345.1. Lineage (GTDB taxonomy): Bacteria > Cloacimonadota > Cloacimonadia > Cloacimonadales > TCS61 > JACNIV01. The sequence continues at coordinate 1,165 of DAOUUD010000239.1, forward strand.
GGAAATTTTGGAAAGATTATTGAGCAGATTCTGGTCTTTTGCCATTTGAATGGTTACCTGGTTAAATTTTTTGAGAAATGAAACACAACAATACATCTTTCCGCAAATACCAAATCCTCCTAAACGTCTGGCATCTTCCCTGCCGGATGACTGATGAAGTTCGATACGGGTTTTTAACTCGGTAGCCAACTCCCGTACAAATTCCCTGAAATCGATGCGACCATCTGCAGAAAAAAAGAATGTTAACTTATTACCATCAAGCTGATAAACTGCTTCCAGCAGTTTCATTTGAAAGGGTTGATGCTCTAATATCTCCAGGAATTTTACTTTAGTCTCCTGTTCTTTCTTCTTTACTATTTCTAATTGTTTCAGATCTTCTTCGGTTGCAATTCGAAGGATTTTGTTGATCTCACCCTGATTATTTTTTTCAATCAGGTCATCATCCAGTACAGCACAATTACTGACCCTGCCGATATCTTCTCCACGTTCTACTTTTACTACAACGTCTAGATCGGGTGATAATTCAAGTTCCTTATTATTTATAAAATATCCGACCCTCTCGGAACGGAATACAACTTCCACAAATTCCTTCATTATATCCTCATTTATCTATAATATGTAAGGGTTCTGCAAAATGAAAAAAGGCTGTCTTTCTGAGGAAATCTTCGAAGTATTTTCTCACGAAGAATCCGTCCGAGCCGGACACAGTCCCATTATAAGCGGAGATCCTTCCAGAGAACAACGTGCAAGATTCGTCAGGATGACAAAAAAACACTCTATTTTGCAGAACTCACTATTATGTAGGGAGTATATACTCCTTACAAAATTCTACTCGAAACCTATTTTACGGATATTTCTGTAAAGCTCTTTTTCATTAACTGTTAATTTCAATTTACGGCGTTTCTTCACTATTTCTGCTGTTTCCAGGAATTCATCCTCAATGTATTCACTCAAGTTAGAAGCATGTCCCCAGCTAAAAGATGGAATAAAATCCGTTATCAATTCTCTGCCAAAAAGATTGCATCCCACACCGATAACAGTGCCGGTGTTAATGGTGGAATTAATGCCGGTTTTTGTATGATCACCTATAAATGTACCAACAAACTGGCTACCGGAATCGATCTTCTTGCCTTCCGCACAGAAATAAACCGCTACATTTTTATAATTATTTTTCAAGTCACTGTTATTTGTATCGGCACCGATGTTCACCCATTCTCCCAGGTAGCTATGTCCCAGAAAGCCATCGTGCTGTTTATTTGTATAAGCCTGGAAAATGGTTCCTTCCACTTCACCGCCGATCTTGCATACAGGTCCTACTGATGTTCCTTCATATATTTTTGCACCTGCTTTGATGGTAGAATTCTTTCCGATATATACGGGACCAATTATCACCGAATTAGCCATGATCTTCACATTTTCATCCAACACCACAGGTCCTTTTGTAGCATCGATGATAACTCCCGGCATTATATCAGCCTTTTCTCCGATCCAGACATTATAGGGATTGATAACTGTAACGCCGGGT
>DAOUUD010000164.1 GCA_030668345.1 Candidatus Cloacimonadota bacterium
CTTCATTATTCTTATATGGTCATCCTAAGCCTACACAATTACCTATGGGAATTACACATGAAACAGTACGTGCTGATTCTGCGCATGGCTTTGATGTTCTGCATTACGATATCACGATGGAAATCGACGAAGTTAATGAATTCATTTCTGGTAGTGTGGAAGCGATAGTGGAAGCAGATGAAGTTATTTCAGAGATTAGTTATGAATTGGAGGATATGTCTGTAGATAATGTGCTTCTTAATGGTTCTCCAGCCACTTATGATTATAGCAATAACCTGATCACAATTCAACTGGATACGATGAATCCGGGTGATGTTTTCACCACACAGGTGGATTATTCCGGTAATCCTACCTGGAACGGATTAGGGATGTTTTTCAATTCAAACTATGTTTTCACAATTTCAGATCCAAATGCTTCTCGTTTTTGGTGGCCCTGCTACGATCACCCGTGGGACAAGGCAATTGTCGATTTGCATATAACTACTCGCGAAGATTGGGATGCGGCTTGCAACGGACTTAGAACCTCGATTGTGAATAATCCGAATGGAACACGAACTCATAATTGGGAAGGTTATAATCCCATGGCGACATATTTGGTTTCAGTAGTAGCCAGGAATTTTGTGGAATTGAACGGTAATTTCGGAGCAATTCCGATTCAGAATTTTGTACCTCCTTCTTATGTTACCAATGCAACGGAAGATTTTTCCAATCTGCCTTTTATGATGGAAGTTTTTTCTGACCATTACGGAATGTATCCATTTGAAAAATATGGTAATGCTGTTACCAATTTTGCCACTTATGCAGCGATGGAACATCAGACGATGACAACAATGACAACCAATTGGATAACCGGAAATCATACCTATGAATGGGGAATTGCTCATGAACTTGCTCATCAATGGTTTGGCAATTGTCTTACACCTTTAACCTGGGCTGATGTATGGCTTTCTGAAGGATTTGCAACATACTCTGAAGCGGTTTATACACAGGCCTGGCAGGGATTTGAAGCAATGATAAATTATATCGAATCGAGTTTTCATAATTACTATATTAATTGGGCTGGAAGTACTCCCTACACCATATATGATCCGCCTAATCCAAATATGTATTTTACTCCGGTCACTTACGAAAAAGCTGCCTCAGTTCTTCATATGTTGCGCTTAATAATGGGTGATGAAACTTTTTTTAATACTCTACAAACGTATTTTACCCAATACTATAATTCAAATGTAATTACAACAGAATTTCGGGATGTTTGTGAAATCGTAAGTGGACTTGATCTGGAACAATTCTTCCAGCAGTGGATATTTCAGCCGGGGCTTCCAAGTATGGAATACACCTATTTTATAAATGCGGGAGTTGCTACAACAGAGATTATGACGTATGTACAAACATTTTCAAACTGTGAGACAGAATTTTTTCTGCATGTTCCGATTCACATAAACTATGATGCATATCATGATTCCATTTTGGTGGAAGGTACACCTCTTGCTCCGTTACAAACTATTTCTTCGATTACTTCACCGGATTATGAGTCTTTTGAATTTGACCCGCATCACTGGGTTCTCTCACGAAGTAATACTTTCCGGGCTTGTGAGATAAACAATGCCTATCCTGCGGATAACAAAGTTATTGTATATTGGAATGAATTCTGGGAAGAGATTGGAGTGGATGGTTACAATCTGTACCGCTCCACTACACCAACAGGAATATTTGAGCAAATAAATACTACACTTATCACGGATAATTCTTTTGCAGATGAAAACGTAACTAATGGGATTACTTATTATTACCGATTAAAGGCTGTAAAGGATGTTAATTTCGAAACACCTTTCTCGGATATTTATGAAGCTACTCCTATGGAATTTCCTCTTGATCAGGGAATTTTGGTGATTGATGAAACAAATGACGGTAACGGAACCCAGGGAAATCCTGATGATATCATGGTAGATGAATTTTATGATACTATACTGAATGTTGATTTCACTGCTTATGATTATAATGATGAGGGAATTCCTGCACTTGATTTTATAGTAAATTATTCCACTATCATCTGGCATGATGATGATATGTCAGTGAATCATATTGATGATAATATCAACAATCTTGGCAGCTATTTAGCTGGTGGTGGAAATCTAATCATCTCCGGTTGGAAAACTGCCAGTGAAATTCCGGATTTCTTTAAAAGCGATTTCCTGAATTGTTATGAAACTCAATTGATCTCACAATGGGAATTTACCGGAGCTACATCTACCCAGTATTCTAACCTGGCTCTCGATCCTGATAAAGTAAATCCTGTCTTTAATGGAACTTTGCCTTACGTGAGTATCTTTCCCGCTGCAGAAAATGGTATTTATGAATTCGATGGAACCGCAGGAAGCCAGTTCATAGGTGAAGTTTGTGCCTTGAAAAATCAGCCCGATGGCACATTCGTTCTGCTTGGATTTCCACTATTCTTTTTCTATGAAGACGGTGTAGAAGCTTTCTTTGATCAACTTTTATATGAAATAGGTGAAACAGGTGTGCAAGAAAACATAATACTGCCCGATGGTTTTTATTCTTTTTTCTATCCCAATCCTTTCAATCCATCAACCACCATTGAATTTAATATACCGGAAGAAACTGTAGTTTCTCTTAATATTTATAATATCAAAGGTCAAAAAGTCCGAACTCTGATCGATAAACGGAAACCTGCTGGTAAACATACAACTATTTGGAATGGAAAAAACAACAGCGGTAAACCGGTTTCCAGTGGAGTGTATTTTTATAATCTGAAAGCCGGGACATACGAAAAAACAGAAAAGATGATATTATTAAAATAGTGACCTTCGGAATGGTTTTAGAGCTTCTTGCTTTTCTTGACCTTCCGAATGGTTTAAAAGTAAAATCTGAGCTATATATTCTGGTGTTAAGTCAATCATTGAAAAGCGTATTTGATTTCCAATTCAGCTTAGCTCCCTTTTAGACTGCGTCCGGCTATTGACGGAAGGAGAGATTAAGAGGGATTTGTTAAAAATTAGAAATCAAATACGCCAGAACATTCATGACATGACACTAATTAAATTGTTCAATAATTAGATTTATCAGGTTTTTCAATTGAGTTTCAACTATATCTGATAATTTTGGTTCATTTACTTCTTTCAAACTCTTTGGCTTGATTGCTAAAATGTAAGATTCTTTATTCGAATTCTTCAATAATTTCATATATAATTTGAGCGGTATTTTATGAAAATATTTACCAATATCTTCCACATCATCATAAGAAAGAATTTTTATATCACCGGGATTCCCTTCAAAATCGGAAACATCTACAAAGATCAGAATTTCCTTCCTACTATCGTTGCAAAGGTTTAGAACAACTTCGTCTTTATTATCAAATTCTGTGTAAGCGTTCGCAAAATTGTCTTTGATACGTTTTATAAATTCAATACCAAATCCATCGTCACTCCGATACGGATTTCCGAGTCCTAAAAAAGTGATCTCATCTTTTTGATAATCGGATAATTTTGTTTCTAAAAATTCTTCTAATTTCATGATTTTAAAAAGCTCGTTCCAAGATTGGAACGAGCCGAAGAGAGTATTTCCCTATTTTTTAATTACATTCACAAGATGAGTTGCACAACTGATACAAGGATCATAAGCACGTGCTATTTTTTCCAATTCGAAAGCTATCTCTTTTTCATTTTTTCCGGCTTTGTTAAGTGCCAGTACAGAGTTGGTCATATATTTCTCGATGTCATCCAAATTGTAAGCCGTAGGGGTAATTATATTTGCATCGGTTACATAGCCATCTTCGAATGAGTAATCATGAACCAGCAATCCTCGTGGTGCTTCCACGGTTCCAACTCCTCTACCTTTTTTCCTGGTTGCTTTTTCAAATTTAGGATCGGGAAATTGTAGCAGGATATCCACAAGTTTCGGGATTCTTTCCAGACAGTAAATGATTTCAATTGTCTGAGCAAGATTATTATATAAAGGATTTTTCAGCCATCGCTCATTTTTGTATTTCTTAAGATATTTTGCAGCTTCGCCTTTCAGCCTGTCACCGATGCAGTTCAATCTGGCCAGAGAACCCACTGTAAATGGTTTTCCTTTGTAAAGCGATCTTTTTGCAAAAGAGTATGGAACAACTCTTTCGATAAGAGTTTCTTTGTATTTTGTGGAAGGAAGAACGGTTCCATCAGAGAAAATAAGTTCATCTCCCCAGAAAC
>DAOUUD010000056.1 GCA_030668345.1 Candidatus Cloacimonadota bacterium
ACTGAATTATAAAAAAACCGATGTGCTGTATCTTTATAGAAAATAAGCGGTTAAGTCTGAAAATTAATAATATGTGATTTTTTTAATTAAAAATAACAAATAATAATACAAAGTTTTTTGTGTCAGAAATGGACAGTTATGGGTAAGAAATGTCACATAATTTAATAACTTTTAAGCTTTCGCTGCAGATCACGCATTTCATCCTTTTTTCGTAAAGTTTCCCGTTTATCATAATTTCTTTTGCCCTTGGCAATAGCCAGTTTTACTTTTGCCAGACCTTTATCGTTGATATAAATTTCCTTTGGCACAAGAGTCATTCCCTTTTCTTCGATATTCTGTCGGATCTTCCGAATTTCTCTTTTATTCAGAAGAAGCTTACGTTTTCGTTCCGGGTCATGATCGAAAGCACCACAATGTTCATAAGAGCTGATATGAAGATTGATAAGCCAGATTTCTCCATCCTCGATCTTACCATAACTATCTTTAAAGCTAAGCTTTCCGGCCCGAATGGATTTTATTTCTGTTCCTTTTAATACGATCCCGGCTTCAAAATCCTGGATAAAAAAGAAATTATGCGCTGCTTTTCTATTCCTGAAAATCTTCATCTCTTCTCCTAAAAGTTAATGTCTTAAATACTGTCTAAATGTCAATTTGTTTTAGAATATTGTTTACCGGAAAACAGCATATAAAAGAATTGACAAAAAAACACATCAATTCGATAAGGAGTGTGTTTTTTAAGTTTGTTATTTTGTTAACTATGAGGTAAATATGCATATAATCTATTCTTGCCTGAGTGTGTTTGTGCTTGCCATTCTATCAGTTTACAGCATCACTCCTTTCATTATTCAATTAGCAAATAAGATCAACTTTATGGATAACCCCGGAGCAAGGAAGATTCATAAGAAAGCAACGCCACTACTGGGAGGACTGGCTGTTTTTATTGGTTTTCTTATTTTAACCTTATATATAATTTTTATGAATTTGCACTCCTTTAATCTTCCTATTTTAGGTTATCTGGCTGGTGCTTTTATCATAGTAGTTGTGGGAATAATTGATGACAGATATGGAATGAATCCTTTGTTAAAGTTAATCGGACAGGCTTTATCTTGTTTTATTTTTTTATACACGAATAATTTGTTATACATTTTTGGACCTATCTACATAACCCTTCCTTTGCTTTTCCTATGGATGGTGGGGCTTATGAATGCTTTGAATTTCCTGGATAACATGGATGGTATTATTACAGGTATGGCAGGAATCTTAGCCTTAGGGTTTTATGCTTTCAGTTTTATCAGCAAAACAAATACATTGGCTCCACAAGCGAATTTTATGTCACTTATTGCATTGAGTTTTGCTGGTGCAACTTTTGGGTTTCTGCCCTACAATTTCAATCCGGCTCGAATATTCCTGGGAGATGCAGGCAGTATGTTCATAGGATATTTCCTGTCTTCGATGGGTATTCTTGCTGGTCGATTGGCAGTTATTAAAATGAACAATAACCTTTTTTACCTTCTTCCTGTACTGTTGCTAAGCTACGCTATCTTTGACATTTCACTGGTAAGCTTCACCAGGAAAAGAGATGGGAGAAAAATCAGTCAGGGAGGAAAGGATCACTCTACGCATCGTATAGATACTGCCATGCAATCACCTATTATTACAGCGCTGATCGTATATTTAATTAACATTGTAATCGTGCTTGTCACAATCCTGGTTTTTAAAACGGGATCGGATACAGTTCTAATGATTTCCACTGCACTTTTTGCTTTAATATTTCTTTTCTTTGGAAAAAAATTAGACCAGATACCCATTCTTATACCCGAAAACCAAATAAAAGAAAGCATAATAAAGAATGAGGAAGTTTGAATTTATTAATCTCTAAAAAGATGCTTTTTCAGGTATCAACTTTAATTTTTTTGATAATCCTGCTGGGATGTTCAATGAATGAAAAATATAATACTGCTTTCAACTTATATCTGAAAAGCAACTATGTTGTTGCTATAAAATTTTACGATAACTATTTACAAATTTCTCCCAATGGCGCTTTGGCCACAAAAGCAGAACTGGAACGATCCGATTGTTATTACCAATTGGCTTACCAAGCATTTCAAAAAGAAAACTGGCTGCTTGCTTCCAGGTTATTTTATCTAGCAAATTCGAAAATAGCCGACGATAAACTGGATAATTGTTATTATAAACTGGCAGAAGAAAGCTTGAATATAGATGACATTAATACTGCTTTAAATTATTATAGTTTTATTACAACCTACCTGGTTGATTCCGAGTTGATACCAGAAGTTTTATTCAATAGAATTAAGATATACATAGATTCCGATAAAAAGCTGGAAGCATTCAACGACTATCATTTGCTCTGGAGCAATTACCCCGAGAACAAATTCACCATCAGTATCCAACCGCTGATAGACAACCTGATTCCCTACTATATGAACCAGGCGGTCGAGTTTAGAAGAAATGCCGATTATGACAATGCTCTGGATATTTTTTTTAAACTCAGCAAGTATCCCACACAATTCGGAAATGAAATACTCTTTGGAATAAGTGATCTTTATTTATTGAAGGCAGAGGGCGCTGTTACAGAAAACAAGTATAAACAAGCAAAAGAATATTATTCAGAAGTGCTTGTATACGATCCACAAAAAGAAAATTTGATCAATAAGAGAATGGACGAGATCTGTAATGAATTCATACAGGAAGGTTACAGACTTATTGAGAATTATAAATTCGATGAAGCAATTATAATTTTTGAAACATGTTACGAATTATTGCCTGAATATCGGAAATCAACAGATGCAATAGAAGAAGCAAAAAAGCTGAAACAAACTTATACATTAGCATTCCAATACAAAAATAAAGCTGAATCTTATGAAAACGATAAAGAATATGTTAAAGCTCTGGAATTTTATCGCAAATCATATTCCTCTATGCAGATGAAAGAGATTCAAAACAAAATCTTCATGATGAGCAACACCATAAAGGCTCAGAAAGATCCCAAAGGATTTGCGCTTGAAATAATTCAAAGTTTTAAAAAGGGCATTATTGTACAAGGTGTGAATGGTTTACAATCGGATTTGATTGATAAATACGGTGAAAATGTAAAATCATCCGGTTGGAAAGTATCCTATGCATTTGGAGAATTTAAATACGAAGTCAGATTTGACATTTTAGCACCGGAAGAAAATTATTACTTCGTATGGAGAGTAAATTTACAAACACGGGAGATCGTTCCTTTGAATAAGATATCCGAGGAATTGCTTAAGCTATGAAAAAGATATACATAACCTTGATGATCCTTCTCTCTTCCTGTTGGCTTTTTGCCGAGGAATTTGATATAAAAAAATTCTCCGATCCCGATAAATACGGATGGAGTACACCGCAAAAATTCTATGAAGCTCGAACTGAACTCTATAACCGGCAGAAACTGCTTCAGATCTATGAAATGAACCGACAGGATATAACACAGAACATCATTAAATCTGCCATTGCTCCGGGATGGGGTCACTTTTCTGCACAACAAAATACCAAAGGCACAATTTTGCTTGGTATTGAAATAGTGCTCCTGGGTACAAGCTATTTATTTTATGATCAGGCAATGTATAATTATGATAAATACAAAAAATCAACTTATATTGGCGATATCAACCAATATTATATCGATGCCAAAGATACTTACACTTATTCCCAGATATTCCTGGGATTAGGAATCGCTGTTTGGCTATATACTATTTTCGACTCCATTAACGCTTCAGAGCAATACAACCAACAATTGTGGAATGATCTACTGCAGAAATTTCATCAACAGAAATTACAGATAACTCCTACCGGAATTTCATTGAGGTTCTAATGTTCAAGATAACTATTATAATAACATTGTCACTTGTTATTTCCTGTTCCTTATCTTTAGAAAGAAATAATCCGCTCGATCCTTTAAACAGCGGCATTCAGGCACCGGGCAAAGTAACAGGAATAAATATTTCTGTTACTGAAGACAACACTGTTGAAATACAATGGAATCCCATGAACCCTAACTACATAGACGGTTATTTTATTTATCGTTCTCAGATATATGATGGCTTATATTCCTTGATTTTTGAACCTGATAACATCGATTCTTTATACGAGGATATTGATGTATTTATTCCCCCTAATTTCTACTGGTACAAGATGTCTGCTTTCAAGGAGATCCCCGGAACAGATAAATACCTTGAAGGTTACCGTTCCGAACCCAGAAGTTGGTAACTAATTCTGTTCATGAATTTCCAAAATGAATTAAACCCGCAACAATATAAAGTTGTTACTACCATCGAAGGTCCGGTTCTTGTGCTGGCAGGCGCCGGTAGCGGCAAGACACGTTCCGTTATTTACCGTACAGCTTACCTGATAAATAAAAAGAAGGTAAATCCATGGAATATATTTGTAGTAACCTTCACCAATAAAGCCGCCAGAGAGCTGAAAGACCGTCTTGAAAACACATTTGGCATCTCTGCACAGTCTTTATGGATAGGTACATTTCACTCTGTCTGTACACGTATTCTCAGATATGAAGAAAAATCTCTTCCTTTTAATTCCAATTTCTCTATCTATGATGAATCAGATCAGAAATCCGTTATTAAGAAAGTCTATACAAAACTTGATATCGATCCAAAGAAATTCCCCCCGGGAAAAGTGCGGGAAATTATCAGCCGCCAGAAGAATTCACTTATCTTACCGAAAGATTTCTTTGATTTCAACGAAACTAATTATTTCTCTGAAACAGTATATAAAATATATAAAGCTTACCAGGATTTCCTGTCAGTTAATAATGCGCTGGATTTTGACGACCTGCTGATGTACACTGCTATTCTTTTTCATGATAATGAAAAAATCCGAAAAAAATACGAAAAGAAATTCCACTATGTAATGATAGATGAATACCAGGATACTAATTATGCTCAATTCAAGATCATTAATCTTATTGCAAAAAATCATCAAAATCTTTGCGTGGTAGGAGATGACGATCAGGCAATATACAGCTGGCGCGGTGCAAATATCAGGAATATCCTCAATTTTGAGGATGACTATAAAAGCGTAGTTAAGATCAAATTGGAACAGAATTACCGTTCTCCCAAATCATTCCTCGATGCTGCAAATAGTTTAATTCGAAACAATACCGAACGACATGAGAAGGTTTTATGGACCGATATTACTTCACCGGAAAAACCGGAATTGATCAAATTGGAAAATGAGAATAAAGAAGCTGAATATGTTGCCAGGGAGATTTCGCAATTGCAATCTCTGGGAAAAAGCCTGAATGAATGTGTGGTTCTTTATCGCACAAATGCACAGTCACGCGTATTTGAGAATGCTTTTTCTCTACAAAAGATAAGATACCAGATCGTTGGTGGTGTTAACTTCTACCAGCGCAAGGAAGTTAAAGACATCCTGGCTTATCTCAAAGTGCTGGTCAATCCCCAGGATGAAGAAAGCTTTCTACGCATTATTAATGTTCCTTCCCGCGGTATTGGTAAGATGACCATCGATAAGATCAGTGCTTTCAAACTGGAAAACAACTCTACATATTTTGATGCCATTCAGAAAAAAAATCCCCATCTCTCAGGGAAGCAGGAAAGATCAATCACCGAACTTGCTTCCAAGCTGAAGAAATGGAAAGTGGATTCTGAAAATCTGCCTGTTACTGTTTTAACAAAGAATATAATTGAAGAATTCGACTTCATCGATTATTATGAAAAAAGTAAAGACCCAAAAGATATTTCACGCTCTGAGAACATCAAAGAGTTCATAGCAGCAATCGAAGAGTTTTCGGAAAACTATGAGAACGACACGGGAGAACAACCTATTCTAATTGATTTCCTGCAGCAGATTTCTCTGCAAACAGATCTTGATAATGTGAACGAAGATGAAGAAGCAGTTAAACTGATGACAATGCACAATGCCAAAGGACTTGAATTTGATAATGTATATATTGTGGGAGTGGAAGACGGTTTGCTACCTCATTCCAGATCAGTGGATACACTGCATAACCTGGAAGAAGAACGCAGGCTTTTATATGTAGCTATTACCCGGGCAAAAAAATCTGTGAAGCTTTGTTATACCAGGCATCGTCGGTATTTCGACACTGTGTTAACTTCTCTTCCAAGTCGATTCCTGCTGGAAATTGACGAACAGTATCTCAAGAAAGAAGATAATCTGGAATTCCAGGCACCTCGAAGCAAAACCGGAAAACACCCAAAAAATATCGTGCTGGAATCACAAAAATATTTTAATATTGGACAGAAAATAAAACATGATAAATTTGGGAATGGTGTAATTCTGGATGTTAGTGGATCGGGAAATGATGCAAAATTAACGATCTCTTTTTCAAACGGTAAATTGAAAAAGATCATCGGAACTTTTGTAAAACCGGTATAAAAAGTTAAATTGATAGAGATATGAAAAAAAAAATAATATTGATTGTGATTCTACTGGCTGTAAATCTTTCTGCCACCAAATATGCCGGCGAGATTTTCAGGATGGGAGCGGGAGTACGCAACTATGCTCTGGGTGGCTGTGGCGTTTCCGATGAATTTTCTTTTGCCCTTGCTTATTGGAATTCGGCGCTTCTTTCCCGGGTTAGTGAGAACAAGTTCGAACTGATGCATGCTGAAGAATATTCCGGGCTGCTTACCTACGATATGGCATCTGCTATCTGGGGAACAGAGAATAAATTTTCGGTGGTAATTACACGCATTGGTATCGATGATATTCCGCTTACAAAACTTACAGATCCTGCCGATTCTCTTTATTATGCTAATCGTCCATACAAATATAAATCGGTGAATAATTCCGATATAGTAATTTACTTTGGTTTGTCTCGAAATATCGGAAAATATGCAATTGGCATTACACCCAAATTTGCCTATCGCTCTCTTGCAGAAGAAAGCGGATACGGTTTTGGTGCAGATATTTCCACTTTCCTGGAATTAAACAGAAATCTATTTCTCGGTTTGAAGATACGTGACTTTTTCTCGACCCAGATACTTTGGGCAAATGGGACACACGAGATCGTAAATCCCGGATTTGATGCCGAACTTAATTACCAGTTTGTTTTTCCTGTTTTGAAGCGAAACTCCCGATTCTTTGTTGGAACAGAATTCTACACCGAAAGTAGGGATACAGCTTCTCAATTTGCTCTGGGATTCCTCAGTATGGACTACCATCTCGGCTGTGAAATAAACATGCATAAAGCTGTCGACCTCTACCTTGGTTATGATGTTAAGAATTTCACCGGCGGGCTTTCCATTAATCATCGCAATTGGAAGATAAACTATTCCTTCGAGCAGAATTCCGAACTGGAAAATTCACACCGGGTCTCTATCGGTTATAAAATATGAAGAAAATAGCTGTTCTGGGTATTACCGGTTCTATCGGTCTTTCCACCGTTGAAGTAATAAAAAAACATCCTGACGAATTCAAGATCGTTCTGGCATCTTCCAATAATAATTACCAGAAGCTCTTTGCGCTTGCAGCAGAATTGAATATTCCTCAGGTTGTAATTACAAACCCGGATTTAAAAAATAGAATTTCTAATCTTCCCGCCAATATTGAAGTGTTTTTTGGAGAAGACAAACTGCAGGATATATTGAGAACAATAGACTGCGATATTGTATTGAATGCTATTTCCGGTTCGGCAGGACTGCGGTCTTCGTTAACTGTTGTATCCCGTGGATTAGATCTGGCACTGGCTAACAAAGAATCGCTGGTTATGGCCGGACATCTAATTTCGGATCTATTACAAAATTCTACAGCCAAGTTGATCCCTGTGGATAGTGAACACAGCGCAATTTTACAAGCTCTGGGCTGCTCAACAATTGAAGAGGTAAGATCAATAATTCTCACGGCTTCAGGCGGGCCATTCAGAGAACTTCCATTGGAAGAATATCATTCTATCACTATAGAAGACACATTAAAACATCCCACCTGGAACATGGGTCCAAAGGTAACAATAGATTCTGCTACAATGATGAACAAGGGACTGGAAATTATCGAAGCACACTGGCTTTTTAAGAAACCCTATTCCCAGATAAAAACTGTGATCCATCCACAATCTATTATTCATTCTTTCGTGGAATTTGCAGATGGTTCCATCATCGCCCAGATGAGTAATCCTAATATGCAGATACCCATACTTTTTGCTCTTTCCTATCCCCGTCATATTCCCTCTTCAATTCCCAAAACCAACCTTCTCGATCTTCCCCCTCTTACTTTTGATGAAATTAATAAAGAGCGCTATCCCTTATTTTTCCTGGCTTGCGAAGTAGGCAAAACAGGTGGAATATTACCTACAGTAATGAACGCAGCCAACGAAGCTGCTATCGATCTTTTCCTGAATAATAAAATTAAATTTACCGATATTCATAAAATTGTGGAACAGGCTGTCCAATGCTTTGCAAATGTGCAGAATCCCTGCATAGATGAGATCATAGCTATTAACAAAGAGATCTACAAAAAAACCAAACTGGATTTTTCGAAAATAATATAAATTAATTTGGCTTCAGAGAAAAAAGTAAGAAAGATACTTTTACTACATTTGCAGGGTGAAGTATGAAGAAAAAGCAACTGGCTCCACTGGTAATTCCTGCCTTATTTTGGGCTGTTGGTATAATAATTGGGAAGTATTGCCACGTTTCTGTACCTGTAGCAATTTGGGGTTTTATCTTTGTTTTCCCTCTTTGTTTCATCAAGAAGCTACGTCTTTATTCTTTATTTATTTCCATTGTATTCCTGGCTATTATTCGTTTGAATTTTCAGATCACTCCACCATCAGATCACATCAGCTCTATCATTAAAAAATATCCGCACATAATTCAACCAGTGAAGGGCAAGATCGTCTCGGAAGTCATTAAAAAGAAACATAGCTACAGTTTTACATTGAAATTGATCGAGATCGATCAGAGAGCTGTGCGTGGCAAGATAACATTCTATGCCGGGAAAGATAGTTTGCGTTATGGTGATATTATCGAAACCGTTGCAGAGATCGGAGCAATTCCCAAAAGCTCCAACCCGGTAACTTTTAACTACGAAGAATACCTCGCTGCCAAGGGATTATTTGCACAGGGTTATGCAAAAACTATGGTTACGGTAATAGGAAATAAAAGGGAACCGCTCAAAAGAATAAGCATAGAGATCAGGAAATTCATCAGGGACAGGATAGAAAAACGATTTGGAAAATATGCCGGATTTATCAAAGCGATTATTATTGCCGATAAAAGTGAACTCGATGAGAAAAG
>DAOUUD010000229.1 GCA_030668345.1 Candidatus Cloacimonadota bacterium
CCCAAGAAAATAAATCAGAAGAGATATGCAGAAGACAGGGACACGATCTACAATCGGGAAATCAGAAAAGCAGAAAGAACCAGTTTTATCGATCCTGCAAAGAGTTGTGAATACACCATTAATGAAACAAGCAGAGACTTTTTCTCTTCTCTTTTCTTCCTGAGAGATGCTATTGATAACTATGAAGGTGAAGTCTGGCTGGATGCCAATAAACTGATCTGGAAAGCTCATTATAAAAAAATAGGCGAAGAAATTATTAAAACTCCTCTGGGTAAATTAAATTCTATAAAAGTGCAGATCAGCTTTGAAAGAATATCCAACCAGGAAAAAGAGCGTAGCGATATGCTGACGAACAACCTGGTAAATGAAGAGAAATCCCTTATCTTCTGGTTTTCAGATGATGAAAAAAGGATCCCTCTGAAAGCAAAATTTATCATGAAACCTTTCTCAGTAGTCTGGAAAATTGAAAATTATAAAGAATAAAATATCTATAAAAACTTACAAATTCCTATTTGTAATATGGTCTTTAGTTATTTTGACATTAACTTCAATTCCGAAGTTGAATATCCCAACCGAAAATATAGTCAGCTTAGATAAACTCGCACATTTTGGAGTATATTTATTATTAGCTTGGCTTTTTATCAGGATGCATCAGACTGCAAACCTGGGATCAACTCTTAAAAAACTAATACTTCTATCTCTTACAGTACCACTGTTTGATGAACTGCATCAGATCCCTATTCCCGGACGAATGTTTTCCGTATGGGATGTGATTGCAGATTTCATCGGCTTTCTTACTATCATCCTCATTTTTAAAAGAAAAATTCAGATAGCAAAAAAAAGATAGATTAGTCTTCTACTTTAACTCTTTTTAGTGTAACTACAACCTCATACTTAAAAGGCGGTTTTTGCCATATCTGTTTCTTGATGTACTTCTGCGGGTTTTTCATAATTTCAGATTCTGGTACCTCTACAAACTGGTTTTCACCGGTAACGACCCAGAATTCCTTCTCACCTTTGTTAATAACTTTTTCGGTTGGCATAATCTCTCCTACTAATTTATAACCGGGATGTTTTTCCACGAATTCCATAAGTATTTCTATGGTTATTTTTTCTTTATATATTTTACATAATCGCCTGAAATCGCAATTCGCTGCACAAACTATTATATCAGTATATTGCCTGTTCCTGGGACAGACTATCAGGTTTTTGTTTTCTCTTATTATACGTCTCAATTTAACTCTAGATCAAATTATATCTTATTAGAACTTTTTCCAGTTTTTTCAGATTTTCATCTTGCAGGTTACACATGGGCAGCCGAAGTTCCCTTTCGATCATACCCATAAGATGCAGAGATTCTTTTACAGGGATGGGATTGGTCTCGATGAACATTGCCTGGTTCAGCTCAAGAAGTTCCAGATGCAGTTCCTTTGCTTTCCGGTATTTTTCTTTGGCAACCAATTCCACCAGGTCATGAACCTTTCCGGGAACTATATTGGCTGTTACCGATATCACACCACTTCCTCCACAGCATAAGATCGGGTAGTTTAAAGCATCTTCACCGGACATCACGGCAAATCCTGCAGGAGCATCTTTTACAATACGAGAAAGCTGAATCAGGTCACCGCTGGCTTCTTTGATGCCAACTATGTTTTTAAACTCATGTGCCAGCTTGAGGGTGGTTTCCGCATTTATATTAACTCCAGTTCTGCCTGGCACATTATAAATAACAATAGGAATATCGGTGTTTGCTGAGACTGCTTTGAAATGTAGATAAAGTCCGTTTTGCGTTGGTTTATTGTAATAAGGCGTGATAACCAGAGCATAATCAACACCCCATTCCTGCGCTTTTATGGTGGCGGAGATCGTGTGATGCAGATTGTTTGTTCCTGTTCCCATCATCACGTGAACCTGCTTATTGATCTTCTTCAATCCAAATCTTAACAACCGTTCTTTTTCATCTCCAGCCAATGATGGAGATTCCCCGGTAGTGCCACAGAAAAGGATGCCATCGGTATTGTTTTTCAAGTGAAAATCGATAAGATTTTCCAGAGCAGTATAATCTATATCGTTATTTTTGAAAGGAGTAACCAGAGCCACATAAGAGCCTTTTAACATCTCTCCTCCTAAATTGTTTTAGTAAAAAATCATTATTCAATTTTTTTCTATTTGCAATTTATGAAACGCTCATTATATCGTCAATAAACAAATCGAGGATATTGAAAAGATTTTAAATATTTGTGATTTATTATATCTGCGGATTTAAGAAAAGATGATTAAACTTACAAGTGAATTACGCAAATTATTTCAGCAGTACCATCTTCCTAACTTTCTCGGACAGCTCGGAGAGCTATCCCTACTTAATCAAAATCATCTTCTTAACTTTCTGGTAATCACCTGTTTTCAATTTGAAAATTGCAATCAATGCGGAATCATTTATGCATTTTTAGTTCAGCATCTTGTATTATTATTAGAGTATTTAAATTCCGGTCTGTCTTAATGCTTCGTACAGAACGATGGCAACACTATTCGAGAGATTTATGGAACGGATATTATCTGTCATTGGAATGGTGATGGTTTGATCCCAATATTTTTTTAGTATCTGTTCGGTGATACCGCGAGATTCCGGTCCAAAAACAAAAATGTCGCCCTGTTTGAATTTTCGCTCTGAATAAACATTATTGCTTTTGGTAGTACAGAAATAAATATTATTATTCGGAAAAGCGGAGATTAGGTCTTCCAAATTATCGTGAAAATGAAGAGAAAGCTTTTCCCAGTAGTCCAGTCCGGCTCGTTTCAAATGTTTATCAGAAAGTAGAAAACGCATAGGTTTAATGATGTGCAACTGGGCATTGGCACCTACACAAAGACGACCAATATTA
>DAOUUD010000206.1 GCA_030668345.1 Candidatus Cloacimonadota bacterium
ACCCGCTTAACCGAGGAAAAAGGTGAGTCTTTTTCGATCAATATCCGCCAGACCCACGATAGTATACTCGTTCCAATAATTGAAGAGAACAACGAAGGATTGATAGTCAAACACATCGGGGATTCGATCATGGCAGTTTTCTCGGAACCGTCCACAGCAGTTGCCCGGGCAATAAAGATCCAGCAGGAATTAAATCGTTTCAACCGGGAAAATCCTGATAAGATTAACATTGATATCCGTATTGGTCTGCATATGGGACAGGTAACAGTGGAGAACAATATCAACCTGGATCTGTTCGGCAGACATGTAAACCGTGCATCTCGCGTGGAAGGATTGGCAGACGGTGGTCAGATTTATATGACCTATCCCGTTTTTGATAGCGCCAAAGGCTGGCTGAACCAGCATCTGGTTGATTCCGTTATCTGGAAAAAACATGGCAGCTACTTCCTGAAAGGGATCAAAGAACCGATCGATATTTATGAAGTTACCGACAGCAAAATAACTCAACCCAAACCACCTGTTTCCGGTAAAAAGAAAAGAGCAATTCCACCCTTAGGGATTGCTTTGTTGCTTTTATTGATCGGGGCTGCAATCACAATTGGCGTAATGCAGTTCAAGAAGACATCTGTCTGGCTGGTGGATTTCTGGCCCACGGAAGCATATTTTAATAAAAGTGGCGAAAGACTTAACCTGGATAATAACCCTCCGGGCAAAACCAGAAAAATCCTGAATCAGGTGAAACCGGGAGATTATCTTTTGTGTTATGATGTAAGCCGCATGGTTCGTTATTATGCTTCTGTGAGCATCAAAAGAGGGAAAAATCACATCAAACCAAAATTTAAAGAATACCGCCTTCCTGGCTCATATAGAACATTATCGCTGAACGAAAAAAATGACTACGAAGATATAATCCTTGTTTCTCAGATCAAAGATTATTCGATCTTTAATGATAAAAATAACGAGATTTTTTATAAAACAGAAATTAATTATTCTATAAAAGGAAAAAGAATATCTGCAAATCCTGATGAATTCACTTTTACTGTTAGATGGACGCTTGAAGTAAATGGCAAGAAAGTAAGTACGGATACAAGAACATCAACATCAACCGAGAAAGAGAGTTTTATGATCTATGAAGATGAACTGCATTATTATGAAGTTATTTATAATTTGGGAGTTGGTACAAACAGAAACAACGCCAACTTTGAAATAAGACCGGGATTTTTTTAAATTTCACGAGAAGATTAGATAAGTTTTATTATAGATTAAATATAAGTAAAAAACTCTACGTATTGTAGAAGAAGATATAATTGTAAGCAGAATTATTAGGCTTGAGGTGGCTCTATGAAAATAAGTAATCTTATAGTATTTTTCTTTATTTCCACAATTATTACAGCTCAGAATGTTGTTATCAATGAAGTCCTTTATGATCCTGAGGGAGCGGATACAGGTTACGAGTGGATCGAACTTTTCAATGCAGGAGATCAGGCAGTTGATTTGGAAAATTGGAAACTGCAGAAAGCCGGAAGTGAATTTGTCGATCAGTTTACATTTCCATCGATAATAATTGAACCTGATAGTTTTCTTTTGATCGGAGAAGAGTTTGTTCCTGATGCAGATATTACCGCATCTCTTGCTTTTCAAAATGGTGGTTCCGAAACAGATGGTATTCGAATCGTTTCTGCAGATTTATTGTATATCGACACAGTTCTCTATGATTCTCCCAACACAAATGATCTTCCGGATGATACAGGTTCTCCCGGCATTTATTTTGCTCCGGATGTTTCAGAAGGGAATACTCTGGCGCGTAAACATGATGGGGAAGATACCAATAATTGCGAACTGGATTTTTTTGAATGCGAAGACCCTACTCCGGGAGCTGCCAATTTTTATCCGGTAGATTTGGAAATATTGATTGTGCAAATAACTGAAATAGAGGGTATTTACTGGCTTGAAATACAGGTTTTTAATTTATCCACAGAGATTGTGGATAACTTAGCTGCAACGCTGGAAATCACGCTAAATGATAGCCTTTTTGGGACTTATAGCCTGCCAGAAATCCCACCGGAAAGTTTCATCAATTTTAGCAGTGAGTTAGGAAATCTGGATGACGGTTACCAAATCATTGAAGCAGAAGTTATCTACTATTATGATAACAACTTAGAAAATAATTTGTCCACGACTTCGATTATAATTGGGAACTCACCGCTGGTTTTAAATGAGATAATGTTCCGACCTGCAACCACGAATCAGGAGTGGATCGAGATATTTAACCGAAGCGCTTGTGGATATGTTGTGGATAACTGGGCAATAATTGATGCTGGCGGTGGTCAAATCCGCTTCTCATGTACAATTACGGCAAATGACTTTTTTGTAGTATGCGCAAACACAGATTTGATGTTACAGGTCTATCCCGATATCGATATAGCTAAAGTTGTGGAAGCTTCTCAATGGACTACCTTAAATAACACGGAAGAAAGCCTGAATCTTGTAGATGAATATTACACCAGTTTTGATTCTACGTTTTATGAAGGAGACAATTGCCCTTCTGATTTTTCGATAGAAAGAGTCAATCCATTCCATGATGAGAATATTACCTGGCTGGTTTCACTGGATAGTCTGGGAACACCGGCATTGCATAACAGCGTTCTTCCGATTGAAAAAGACTTGGAACTTACATTAATTAATTCTGGTTTGCAGGGAGATCAAATTGAACATTCTGTTCTAATTAAAAATATAGGATTGGAAATAATACCATTAGTAATTTTTTCATGTTCT
This sequence comes from Candidatus Cloacimonadota bacterium, assembly GCA_030668345.1. GTDB lineage: Bacteria > Cloacimonadota > Cloacimonadia > Cloacimonadales > TCS61 > JACNIV01. The sequence goes on from DAOUUD010000206.1 coordinate 2,776, forward strand.
ACAACTTTAAACGGAGAAGAGACAGAAATTGAAATTTTCCAAGATGAAGTTACACTGGATGATAGTTTATTATACGAATTCTTTACGGAAATACCAACAGCGGGTTACACAACTTTTATATATGAAATTTATTCTTCAGAGGATTTGAATTCTGAAAATGATAGGGATTATAATTTTTATAACAACAATGCTCTTCCTTTTGTAATAAACGAAATAATGTACGATCCGGATGGCGAAGAACCGGAATGGCTGGAGATAAAGATCAATAATTTTATTCCACATCTTGAAGAAATTTCCATAGTTGTTGATGAAGACACACTACTTCTTCCTTTTTCGGAAAGCGACTATTTCCTTATTACAAGTTCGGAAGAAGATGCTCAATTCCTGCAGACAAATTACGGCTTAGAGGAAAATGTTATTTTTACAGGATTGGGTTCGCTTTCCAACGACGGAGAACAATTAACACTGC
>DAOUUD010000102.1 GCA_030668345.1 Candidatus Cloacimonadota bacterium
GAAAACTGCCATGATCGAATCCCCGATGTGTTTGACTATCAATCCTTCGTTGTTCTCTTCAATTATTGGAACGAGTATACTATCGTGGGTCTGGCGGATATTGATCGAAAAAGACTCACCTTTTTCCTCGGTTAAGCGGGTGAATCCTTTAATATCGGTGAACATAATGGTGAGTACAGACGTTTCACGGAGCTTACGGTATTTATCAACTGTAGATAATTCTTTATCTGAAAGTGAATATGATTTAAAAATTCCGTCTTTTTCTAACATGACTAACCTTTGATATTTTTCTGGAAGCCACAATAATTATAGAATTTTAATCCCGGACTCTATTATTTCTTTCACAAGAGGATTATCTTTTGTAAAATCTTTTGGATTAAAGGGCAAAACCTCAATATCACTGCTGATATCAAGTGTAATTCTTCTAATCTTATCACGATCTTTTATTCGCATTCCTTCAAATATATTTGAAACAATTGCTAAATCTATATCACTCCATTTATTGTTCTTTCCCTTTGCATAACTGCCAAAAAGAAAAACACTTTTTATTTGAAAGTTTTCATTATTCAATGCAATGATATATTTATCTATGATTTTTTTAACTCTATCCGGGATACGAACCATTGGTAAAACTCCTTTATTTTGCTAAAGTATTTCTTCGTATATTCCTCTGTACACAATTCATAACAGCTATGTTTATAATCAGGATAACGTACTTCCATATTAAAATCATTTACTTCATCCAGGAATATTTTATTTTTTTGTGTTAACTGCAATCCGCTTATTTCAGCAAGCCTTACGAGATTATGGATTTTTGGGGGAATTCGATTATCATTGTTTTTTACATAGATTGCTTTAAGAGATTTTTCCAAGATTAAATGCCCTATAAATAGACACCAATCAAATTTTTCCGACATAAATAAACTTTCTGCAGTTTCTATATCATGTTCAGCACTCTTTATCCAATAACTTATATGTTCACCAATAGTCATTATTTTCTCCACTATTTACATTTAATCAAGTATTATGAAATCTCACTTGAGAACTATAAATATATAGCTGAAAAAAGATATTTATTCTGTCAATACTTAAAAATCTCTTCAATAATATCGGAAGGAATGATGGAAGCAGGTTTGCGGGTTTCTGCTAGTTTCTCAGCAGTTCTTCCCATCAGGTAGGAAGCCGAGATAGCTGCATCTTTAAGTAGAAACTTCTGACCTAAGAAAGATACGATTATTCCCGCCAGAACATCTCCGCTGCCGCCGGTGGCAAGTCCGTCGTTACCGGAAATATCAAAAACAAAACTTTCACTATCAGCAAAAATAGTAGTAGCACTTTTAAGAAGAATATTGCATTTATATTTCTTTATAAAGTTTTCTAATTCTCCAAGAGGATCAGCTAAAATTTCAGAAACTGCTTTCTTAGCAAGCCGGGCAAACTCTCCAATATGAGGTGTGAGAATAACAGGTTTACTCATAATCAATTTCAGGATGTCCTCGTTTTCCGATAAGATATTCAGACCGTCAGCATCGAGTACAAGCGGTTTCTCCCACATTTCCAAGATCTTTTTTATTAATTCGGTTGTTTTTTTGCTGGTTCCAATTCCGGGTCCGACGAGGAGGACATCCATGGAGTTGAGTTTTTTGAAGAATCCCTCTTTATCTCCCCTTTCCGTCTTCGTTTCACTTCGCCGTGACAAGCTGAAGGGGAACTTGGGGATTGTGTACGTCATAACTTCCAGTAATTGGGTTTCAAATATCAGTTCCATGCCTGCCGGATGGAAGAGAGTTATCAATCCTGCACCTGAACGCAAAGCTGCTTTTGACGCCATTATCGCTGCACCGGAAAAACACGGAGACCCAGCAATGATTCCAATTTTTCCGTAATCTCCTTTATGGCTGAGGGGAGAACGCTCCGGGTATTTTACATTATCATCCGTGATCAATTTTGCTCTGGGTGGAAATTTTTCGTAGAGTTCTTCCGGTATACCGATATCAATAACTTTTACTTCTCCACTTTTCTCTCTTCCTTTTCCCAGGAAATGTCCGTATTTATAAGCAGCCATCGTTAAAGTATGATCTGCATTTATGGCAACTTCAGCTTGTCCTGTGTTAGCATCCACACCACTGGCAATATCGATAGCAACTACAGTTTTCCCTGAAGTATTAATTTTTTCGATCAGATCAGCACTCCAGCCTTTGATAGTTCCTTGTAGACCAACACCAAAAATAGCATCTGCGATCAGGTCAAATTCAGACAATTCAATTTCAGCATTATTAATTTGAGTGATATCTATCTTTAAATCCCGGCAGGATTCGTAATTTTCAAGAGTTTCCGGGCTCATTTTATCGGGATTTCCCAAAAGGAAAATGCTTATTTTGTAACCCCAGTTTTTCAAATAACGTGCTATAACAAAACCATCTCCTCCATTATTACCGCTTCCGCAGAAAATTGCTACTTTGCTATGAGGCTTCAAGAGTTCCTGATGGATAAACTCACTGCAACCCTTACCGGCACTTTCCATCAGTTCTTTACCGGGAATTCCTTTTTTTTCTATTGTGTATTTATCAAGAGCATACATCTCTTCGCGGGATAAAATAAACATTTATTCCTCCGGTAATATTATTTCGAAAGTGGTTCCTTTTTTCAATTCGCTTTTCATTACATGAATCTTTCCGTTATGAAATTCTTCAATGATTCTTTTTGCCAGGCTTAATCCCAGTCCCCAGCCGCGTTCTTTGCTGGTAATACCGGGATAAAATATTTTTTTAAACATGGATTTAGGCAAACCTGTTCCCCTATCCTGGATTTGTATATGTGTTTTTCTATTCTCACTGAAAGCCTTAATGATGATATTCCCGCCTTTGCTCTGCATGGCATCGATAGCATTTTTAATCATATTTTCCAGGGTCCATTTAATCAGGTCGGGATCGACGAGGATATCTTTATTTTCGATCTTACTTTCAAATTTTATATCTATTTTTTGTGAAATTGTGGGCAGCCTGTGTTGAAAATGACCGATAGTATCCAGAATGATATTATGCAGGTTGGAAGATTGCCGTTTTATTACGGAACCAACTTTCCCAAAACGGCCTGCGATCTTACTCAAACGGTCTACATCTGCATTCATGTATTCCAGCATCATCAGCATTTCGGGATTATTTCCATTTTCTTCCAACTTCATGGACAAAATATTAAGCCAGCCACCCAGCGAAGAAAGCGGTGTACCAAACTGATGAGCAGTTTCTTTAGCTAATCCCACCCAGAGAAGATCACGCTCATTTCTTTTAATAGCAAAGATTCCCAACACACCCAGCAGAACGAAAATAGCAATAACAACCATTTCAATATATGGCATCATCTTTAACCTGACCATGGTCTGAGAATCACCATAGAAAACGTAACTGAAAACTTTTTCATCTTCCTTATTAAATTTAAGGGGTATAATAGATTTATGGGTTTCCATTTTTTTAACCATAGAAAGAAGTTTTTGTTGTTTTCGTGTGGGAAGTTGTGAAAATTCTATTTTTTCTATATCGATATTTTCCCAACTGAATGGTATTTTCAAGCTATCCGTAAGAATGATGGGAAACTATATACGCGGGATGATCTCATCCATAAAATATTGGAACAGGAAGTATTCCATATTCACATCTGCGGGTAATCCCAGGAATTTTGAATACAGGTCGGGCAAGATCTGTATATCTTTTCTTATATCTTGTAACAGAAGGTTTGTGTACCAGATAAACGCAAATATCAGGATGATACCGCCAATGATAAAATAAGCGGTTATTATTCGATGTCTTTTACTCGTTTTTTTTGGCAATTTCCCAGATCTCATCTAATTGCTCCAGGCTGGCATCCAGCATGTTTTTATTATTTTTCTGATAATATTCTTCCACTTTTTTAAACCTTGTTTCAAATTTCTTGATTGTTTTTTTTAGAGCGGTTTCAGTATCGAAACCTAATTTACGGGAAATATTCACGATTGAAAAAAGCATATCGCCCAGTTCATTTTGCATCTCTTCTATATTTTTGTTCCGAAAGGCATCACGAAATTCTCCAGCCTCTTCTTCCAGTTTTCCTATAGCAGGTTCTACATCCGGCCAGTCGAAACCCACAGAAGCAGCTTTTTCCTGCATCCTTTGTGCTATTATAAGAGCCGGCATGGTCCTGGGAATTCCGTCTATAGCAGAAGTTCGTGATTTTTTCTTTTCCTCGAATTTTATTCGTTCCCAATTCATTTTCACGCCATTGGCATCGGTGGCTTCACCATCACCAAATACATGCGGATGTCTTCTGATGAGTTTATTATTGATCTTCTGCAGAACCTTTTCCATATTGAATTCACCTTTCTCTTTTGCTATCTGCGTTTGCATCACGATGTGCAACATCAGGTCTCCCAGTTCTTCGGAGAGATGTTCGAAATCTTCCTTTTCAATAGCTTCGATGGATTCATAAAGTTCTTCTATAAAATTGGGAATAAGCGATTCGTGAGTTTGCTTGATGTCCCAGGGACAGCCTTTTTTCGGTTTCCGTAGTTTCTCGATGATCTCTAACAGCTTATCAAAATCTTTCATTTTCCCTCATATCTCAGTGTAAATATCACACGTTGTTACTCGTCTAAAACATCTGTGTCTTCTTCTGCTTCTTGAACCCATTCTTTCTCGACTTTCCGGGTTCTGATCTTTTTCCGTATTACTCCGGCAATAAGCAACAATGGCAAAACACCCCAGATGATACCGGTGGATGCCAGAAGTATCTCCGCCCGAAAATGACTTTTGGCATACTCTTCAAAAAAAGCGGAGAAATCTTTTGGCGTAAAGAAAAAACTTTTCAGGAAGGCAGAGTTGAAATTCCTGTTAGGTTTGGAATAATCCCACAATCGGTAAAATTCGTGCCGGCGTTTTGTGTAAAGATACTTTACTGCCAGCCCGGATTTAGCATAGAAAGATTCCCATTCTATCCTGTTTTTAGGATAGGAATATTTCATCTGTTCCAACGTACGTGAATTTCCCAGGATGTAGTTTCGGGCAAAATTCAATTCGCGGTCAAATCCCATATCCCCGGAAAAATAAACCGCCATTCCTTCGTTGAACCAGAGTGGCGGGTTCTTCCAGAAATGATGTACGAAATGATGAATATATTCGTGAAGCAAAATACGCCGAATAGCTTTGATACTTTTTAACCTGGCAGGATTCCTGGTGTAGATTGTGTTATTATTGCAATTATAAAAAGCCAGGCTGAATTCCATAATAGCCGAACTCTTTGCTGTCCAGCTTTGATATTCTTTTTCATCGGCAGCTACCATTACATTAACAGGTTCATCCAGGTAGGAACCGACCGTTTTCTGGAAATTCCTGATATCTTTATCGAATTGTGAAACTAAAATCGATACCGATCTTACATCTTGTTCATGTACAAAAAGAATTAGATTCTCGTATGTGATGCGGTTATGTTTAACATTGGAAAAAAGAAAATTAACCTGGCAACAGAATATTAGAAGTATCAGGATTTTCCGAGTTTTCGTATCATTCTCCTCTAATTCTTTTTTGAATTAAATCGCTGAGTTTCTGAATATCGAACGGTTTGAAAACTACATCCCGTAAGCCATCTCCGCGAGATTTTACAACAGCATGACCGGGATCGTAACCAAAACCTGTCATCATAATTATCGGTAGATTCTCATCATAATCTTTGGTACGGGAATAAAGTTCATAACCGTCCATATCGGGCATGGCAATATCGGTAAGCAGCAGGTCAACAGAGCCTTTCATTATTTCTTTCAAAGCTTCGTAACCTGAGTTCTGGCATAAAACCTTGATATTCGGGTTATGTTCTTCCAAATCCAATTTGAGATATTCCGTTACGCTTGCTTCATCATCTACAACCAGAACAATTTTCTTCATCTATTTTACTCCACTATATTCTATTGCAATTTCTTTATCATTTCCGAAACTGAGTTTTTATATATTTTATCAAGATATTTTTTCCTGTTTTTTTGCAGATGACTATAAATTATCCATCTTTCAGAAAGCTGTTCTTTATCAAATGCCAGCAGTTCATTATCGCGATATTGAGGTGAAATTTCAGGAAAATGAAAGAAATTGGAACCGTCTTTAATCTCAGAAATCATACCTTTATTAATTGTGATCGTAGTTTCTTCAATATTCAATTCCAGATTCAGGTTTTTGGTGGTGTGAAGAAATTTGATTTGATCGTTAAATTTTTCTATCATTACCATCTGCTTTTTCAATTGCTCAACTTTAACAAATTGCAGGTTATTGGAAAATTCTTCCTTTTTTGCTTTTAGTTCCACGGTAAGTTTTTTATTCACTTGCAGATAAGAATCAACTATTACCTTCCCAATTTCGGTATTCTCTTTCAC
>DAOUUD010000160.1 GCA_030668345.1 Candidatus Cloacimonadota bacterium
AAAACTTTTGATAAAAAATAAAAAGTAGGAACAGCATAACCTCCACCTATTAGCAGAACTTTCCCTTGGGATACAAAAAAAGAGGAACCGAACGCTCCTCTTATGGATATATAATCACCCACTCTTTTTTGGAAAAGGCGGGAAGTAAATTCACCAATTCTTTTTACAGTAATGGAAAATTCGTTTTCGGTACAATCAGAAATGGAGAATGGTTTTTCACCACCTTCAAAATCGGTGAGCATAATGAACTGACCGGGTTGTGCATTCAGTGAATGTTTAAATGAATAAGTTTTTATGTCGTTGGTTTCTCTTTCTATTCCAGCGATTTTTAGAGTAATTCGTTTATTCATTCAATCCCACTATTAATGGTTTCTGCTTGTTCCCAAGTTGAATTTGGGAATATGATTTATTCTTGTTCCCACGGTCTCCGTGGGAACGCTAGTTCTCCGCTCTGCGGAATATTTACCATTCAGTAGTAACATCAATCAATCCTTCTTGATCATTATAGTTTCTCGCACTGGAGTATCTCCAATGGATTTGTTCATCAATATAACCACTTCTTACAGGATTATTATGGATATATTCAATTTTTTGTGTCATCATTTCAACATTTTGAATATATTCCGGGTGACTGCCTTCCTGCCAAAATTGATGATCACGATCTGTTTTATGATGTTTCTTATAATATGAAAGCTGCTTTAAAAATTTTTTATGATTTCTTTCAATGTAATAATCAATAATTTTTCGCGCAGTGAAAGATTTGAAGTTCATTATTTCTTTTTCAAGATTTTCAGCTTGTGCAACTAAATGGATATGATGTTCCATTATAACGTAAGCAAAAAGTTTTATTCGCTCTTCTGATTGTAAGAATCGCAAAGAATCTAAGATGATATGAGCAGCTTCAGGATTTCCAAATACATTTATCCAATTTACAACCGTACAGGTGAGAAAATGTGGTTGATCTTTTTCGATAAACTTATATCTGCTTCTGCTCATTTTAATATCCTTTACGCAGAGCGTGATCAAATTTATTCCAACGCAGAGCATTGGAACAAGAAATCGTTCTTGTTCTCTTATCCATTAAGTTTCTCCAGCTTCGGAATATCTTCTAAATTATCATAATTATTCTCATCCATAAATTCAATGATTTCCCCATTGATCTTATCAAAGACTTCGATTCCACGATAATAAACAGCAGTACCAACTCCCACCAGTGTTGCACCTGCCATGATCATTTCAATTGCATCCTCACCGGTAGTAACTCCACCCATACCAATTATGGGAATGTTTAAAGCAGAGTAGGTTTGGTAGATTAGCTTTAAAGCAATGGGTTTAATACAGGGTCCGGAAAGTCCTCCAAATTTGTTGAACAATACCGGCTTCACCATTTTTGTATCGATCAGCATTCCCGGTCCCACCGTGTTTATCAGACAAAGAGCATCTGCACCGGCTTTTTCCGCAGCAAGAGCGATTTCAACAATATCATAAACATTCGGGGATAATTTGGCAATAATAGGAAGCCTGGAAATTTCTTTTACTGCTTTCACTATTTTAAATACTTCATCCTTTGACGCTGCCAGCGGAATTCCGAACTCGTCATATACATTCGGGCAGGAAAGATTTAGTTCCAGGAAGTCACCTCTGGATTTGTTCACATGATTTGTCAGTTTGGAAAAATCATCTGTATTTGTAGCAAAAACGCTCACAATAACATGTGTATCGGAGCGTTCTCTAAACTGATTTATCTCGGTAAGTCCATCCACAATTCCAGGATTACATAATCCCATTGCATTTAAAAGTCCACTTTCAAATTCCGCTATGACCGGTCCTTTATGCCCTAATCTTGGTTCGAGAGTTAAGGATTTGCTCGTTACTATTCCGGCACCATTTTTGGCAGAGATATCCAATCCTGAAAATGACATATCCATAATGCCTGCTGGTAAAACAAGCGGTAAATTGACCTCGATACCTAAAAACTTGGTTTTCAATCTCTTACGCATACACCTGTTCCCGGTTTAGAATTCAGTTCGAGATTTTCTTTTACAGAATCATTCGGAAAAATATCTACCTCTGACTTGCTTTACCAAAAAAAATTATATATATAAGTGGTCAAATTATTTTAATATTTTTTTTAATTTATTAATAAAATAGTAAGATCATTCACATTTGTTCCTGTTGGACCTGTTTTTATCAAATCTCCCACTTTATCCAATATGTAATAGGAATTATTGTTCTTCAATTCTTTGTAAATATCTATTCCTTCTTCCTGTATTCGCTTACAAGTTGTACAATCCACCATTCTTCCGGCAGCATCAGTAGGACCGTCGGTGCCATCTGTTCCTACAGAAATAACTACGATATTTTCAAGGTCACTGATACCTGAAGCAGCACTTAAAACCAGTTCTTGATTACGTCCTCCTGTTCCATCACCTTGTACATTTACCACAGTTTCACCACCAATAATGATAGCACAAGGTGGGTTCATCGGACTTTTGAATGACTTTATTTCGCGAGCGATCGAAGCAATGAATTTACCTGCATGTTTTGCTTCACAATCTAATGTTGTAGTTAATATAAGTGGAGTGTATCCTTTCTCTTTTGCTATTACTGCGGCATTGTTACAAACTTGTTTTACATTGCCAATGATCTTTGTTTCTATGTTATCCAGTTTTTTTGGTGTTTCAATTTTCAAAACTTCTTTAATGTTATCATTAATTGAAAGATCGTATTTTCTTATGATCTCCAGAGCTTGCTCGCTAGTGCTGGAATCAGGGTACGCAGGTCCGGAAGCTATTGTATCCAGATGATCCCCTAAAACATCCGACAAAGCCAGGGTATAAACCTTAGCTGGATAAATAAGCTGAGCAAACCGCCCACCCTTTACCGATGAAAGATGTTTCCTGATCGTATTGATCTCCACAATATTTGCTCCAGACTTAAGAAGTCGGTCATAAATGGCTGTAAGCTCTTTTAAAGAAACACCTGGCAGAGGTTTTTCAAAAAGTGCAGAACCACCACCGGAAACAAGTAAAAGAACTACATCTTTCTGAGAAAGACCCTTTACTTTTTCCAATGTTCGAGTTGTAGCTTTTATGGAGTTTTCATCCGGGATCGGATGACCGGCTTCCCAGATTTTCAATCCCTCAATATTACCTTGAGAATGATCGTATTTTGTTATTACAATTCCATCTTCTATTCTGCTTCCCAGAACTTTCTTAGCTGCCAGAGCCATTCGCCAGGCAGCTTTACCTATGGCAACAAGAACTATTTTCCCTTCTGCATGGAAATCCTGCAAAGCAGATTCAACTGCTTCATCTGGCAGGGTAGATTCAATTGCCTTTTGAACAATAAATAATGCATCGGAGCGGAGTAATTTTAATTTATTAAGATCGTTTCTTAACACAGTAATTCCAAATCAAAATAAGAATAGGCATTGATATGTTATAAATAATAATTCTTTTTTTTTTAATTATTTTGCTAATTCTTTCAATTTAGCAACCATGTCTGTTTTTTCCCAGGTAAACTCCGGCAGTTCACGACCAAAATGCCCATAGGCTGCTGTTTTTCGATAGATTGGCCGTTTAAGCCTAAGATGCTCGATAATTCCCTTTGGTGTGAGTGGAAATATTTTACGCACAATATCGTTCAGTTTACCATCTTCCAATGTTCCTGTACCGAATGTACGCACCATTACGGAAACAGGTTCTGCTACACCGATGGCATAAGCGATCTGTACTTCACATTCTCTGGCAAGTTTTGCTGCAACTATATTCTTGGCTATATAACGCGCCATGTAGGAAGCACTTCTATCTACTTTGGATGGGTCCTTTCCGGAAAATGCTCCGCCTCCGTGACTACCCTTTCCGCCGTAAGTATCAACAATTATTTTTCTGCCAGTAAGACCTGTATCAGCTTGTGGACCACCAGTTACAAAACGGCCAGTCGGATTAATAAGTATTTTAGTCTTCTCATCCAGCAGTTCGGCTGGAATGATGGGTTTTATAACATGTTCCAGAATATCCTTCTCAATTTGATCGTGATTCACTTCGAGATGATGCTGAGTAGATACAACGATAGCTTCCACCCTTATAGGCTGTTTATCGAAATATTCTACAGTAACCTGTGTTTTCCCATCGGGTCGCAGGTAGTTGATAATATTTTCTTTTCTTACCTTTGCCAGCCTTTGAGAAAGCTTATGAGCCAGAGAGATCGTTATTGGCATCAATTCTTTAGTTTCGTTACAGGCATATCCAAACATCATACCCTGATC
>DAOUUD010000202.1 GCA_030668345.1 Candidatus Cloacimonadota bacterium
CTCAATCTTTGAAGCCAACTCAAGATCCATTCTGGAAGCAGTATCACTGTCGTAATAATGCGAAAGGTCTGTGCTGATAATAAAAACTGTCGTGGTTAACTTATCGCTGAAGATTTCTGCTAGTTTTTTTGCCAGATTCCTACTGTTTTCCACACTCTGATTTCCCAGTAAAATGGGTACGATCTGCGCTTGGGGATTTATTATCTGTAAAAAAGGAAGCTGAACTTCCAGGGAGTGCTCTGAATTGTGTGCAAGTGGAAAGAAATCGAATTCATCATATTCCAGAAGCTGTTTTGTTAGTTGCTTATTCACATTTATACGACCAAGCGGAGTAATGTATTCTTCAAAATCACCAATAGAATATCTGAAATTACCAAAACGATGACTGGGAGCAATTATAACAGCTGTATCAAAATCTTTTTGCTGTAAGGCTTTAAATCCATACGCTGCACATTGCCCGGAATAAACATAACCTGCATGAGGTGAAATAATACCAAGAATATCGTCGAATTTCTTTTCCATTTCAACATTCTCTAAGAATGCTTTTACCTGTTCTTCCAGAACTTTTTGAGATCCGGGATAAAATCCACCGGCTACTACTGGATTTCTAATCATAATAAACCTCATCATTATTTAAAGATATTTACATATAATTCCTCATTCTCTTTTAAAACTTATTTATGTATCTTTTCATGACAACAAATAAATTGACAAAAAGGCAGATTTTTAAATTCCTAAAAATAGAAAAGAATTAGAAATAAGTAGGATAAGATGAAGAAGATTGCGATAACAACTGGTGATCCGGCAGGTATAGGCTCCGAAATTACATCAAAAAGCTTCAGGTTCTTTGAACTGAAAAAAAACATAATTTTTATTGTTTATGGCAAAATAAAAATATTTAAAGATGGCAACCCGATAGAGAAGATCGATCGTGCTGAAGAAGCCATCTCTCCAGAAAAAGTATATTGGATCGAGATCGATGACGATAAAATCGAGATCGGCAAACCTACCAGAAGATCTGGAGAAATAGCTTATAAAATACTGGAACGCTGTTCGGAAGATTTGAATTCCAGGTTAATCGATGCAGTGGTAACCTGTCCTGTTTCCAAAGAAGCCATTCACCAGTCGCAACCTGATTTTATTGGGCATACGGAATTTTTCGCAAAGAGATCGGGAACAAAAGATGTTATCATGTCATTCTGGGGTCCGCATTTTAACCTGGCTCTTCTAACAACTCATCTGGCAGTTGCTGAGGTACCGGGTTTACTTACTAAAGTATTCCTGGAAACAAGATTCCGATTGATCTATCAGGAAGTTTGCAAGCTTCTTAAAAAACCTAAGATTGGCATGTTAGCTATTAATCCACATGCAGGCGAGAGTGGTGCTTTCGGTAAAGAAGATATACTTGTAAAATCTGTTCTTGATCAATTAAAAGAAAGTGGAATAGATATCGACGGTCCCTTTCCTGCCGACACCTTTTTTTCTCAGCACGCCACAAAATACAATCTGGTTATCTCCGCCTTCCATGACCAGGGATTGATACCATTTAAAATGCTTTCAATGGAAGAAGGCGTAAATGTAACACTCGGTTTACCGTATGTTCGCACATCGGTAGATCATGGTACTGCATTCGATATTGCAGGAACAGGAAAAGCTTCTGAAAAAAGTCTTCTGAAAGCAATTCTGTTCGCAGAAAAATTGCTCTTCCCAACCGAGCAGATCAAGAAACGAAATTACTCAATTTTTGCAAAATATTACGATACATATATGTCGCATGTTGATTATGATAAATGGGTTAAGTTCATTCTGGAACAATATAATAAAATCCATAAAGAAAATCCTAAGCGCATCCTGGAATTAGCATGCGGAACTGCAAATGTGTCCTGCCAACTTGTGAAAAAAGGTTTGCAGGTAGATGCTTCAGATATCTCCGCCGAGATGTTGAAGATCGCTGCCCGGAAGCCGTTCAGTCCAAATCTTTCCCAAAGAGATATGATCGCTGAATTTCCTGCTAATACATACGATCTGGTTATCCTGCTTTTTGACAGCATTAATTATGTGCTTCAAAAACCAAATATCAGAATACTTTTTGACAATGTTTATAATTCGCTACAGAAAGATGGGTTATTTATTTTCGATCTAACTACACTAAAGAACTGCGAAAATAATTTCGATGGATTTATTAATATTGAAGAAGATGAAGATGAATTTTTCATTCATCAAAGTGATTTTGATTCAGCCAATTTTATTCAGAAAACACATCTTACCTTTTTCTTGAAAAAAGGATTTCTCTATTCCCGAAAAGACGAAATTCACAAGCAGAAAATCTATAAAGCAGATGAGATGGTAAAATTGATTGGTGAAACAAACTTTCAATTCAAAGGTATTTATAGTATCGGTTACGATGAAAATCTCTTAAATCGCGAAACCTATATATTAGATAGAAATTTTTCCAGGTTATTTTTTGTATTGGAGAAATAAATGCTTTTTCGTAATGAAAAAGTATATCGGAAATAATACAACACAGTTGCCGGTGTGGATGAAGCCGGTCGTGGTCCTTTGGCAGGTCCGGTAGTGGTAGCAGCAGTTATTTTAGACCCCAAACTCAGGATCGAGGATCTGAACGATTCAAAGAAACTCTCCGCAAGAAAACGAGGAGAACTCTATGAAATAATAATTAATTCTGCAATAGATTGGAAAATTGAAATTGTTTCACCTGCGATAATCGATGAGATTAATATTCTTCAGGCTACTCTTCTTGGCATGGAGAAAGCTGTTCTCAAACTTAAAGACAGACCGGAAATTTGCTTAATAGATGGGAATAAAATCCCCAGAAGGATTAAAAAATTTTCCGAAGCAATAGTGAAAGGAGATGGTAAATTCGCATCTATCGCAGCTGCTTCCATACTGGCAAAAGTAACTCGAGACCGGATAATGGTAAAACTTCATCATGAACATCCGGAATATAATTTCCTGCAAAATAAAGGTTATCCCACCAGGGAGCATCTGGCAGCAATTAATAAATTCGGGATTCTTCTCTGTCACAGGAAAACATATCGACCCGTGCAGGAATATATGCTGAATTGTGAATAAAAAAAATGGTGGAGAGAACTCCGCCATTTCATTTACTTTTCCATATTTCCAATTTTTATCTGCTCATATTTATCTTCAGTAATCATCCTGTTATTCTGTGCATTTTGCTCTTTTCTTTGAGTGTCAAATTGAAGGCCCTTCATATCATATTCAAGTGTTATCGTAAAAGTAAATTCA
>DAOUUD010000038.1 GCA_030668345.1 Candidatus Cloacimonadota bacterium
ACCTTGTTCAGTGAAAAGACCACCTTTTCCTCTTTCAGCAAAACAGAGTTCTTCCAAAATACAGATTTCTGCGATAGTAAAACAATCGTGAACTTCGGCAAGATCAATATCGGAAGGTTTTACTCCAGCCATTTGATAAGCACGTTCTGCAGAAACCTTTACAGCATTCAAAGTCGTAATATCATCTCGCTGATCTAATGCTAAAGAATCTGTTGCAACTCCTGAACCTGTAATTTTAATCATAGGTTTTTGCAATTTTCTGGCAACTTCTTCCGAAGCTAATATTACACAAGCGCCCCCATCAGAAACAGGAGAACTATCCAGAACTGTTAAAGGATCAGCAACCAGAACAGCATTCTTAACCTGATCAAGAGTAACTTTTCGTGGAAATTGAGCATTCGGATTCATCGAGCCGTTAAAATGATTTTTCACTGCAACCTGAGCAAGTTGATCTCTTGTTGTTCCGTATTTATTCATATGAGCGCGTGCGATCATTGCATAAAGTCCTGGGAAAGTAACTCCATGATAACATTCATATTCCTGGTCTGCAGCAGTTGAAAGAGCGTAAGTAACATCTGCACCATCATTCATCTTTTCTACTCCACCGGCAAGCACGATATCCGAATTTCCTGAAGCAATATCGAGAAATCCCATCCTGACTGCCATCCCTCCGGAACAACATGCAGATTCGACTCGAACTGCTGGAATTGGTGCCATTCCCAAATAATCTGCCATCAAAGCTCCGACGTGTTCCTGTCCTACAAAAAGTCCGGATGTCATTGTGCCAACATACATCGAGTCAAGACGGTCAACTCCTGCATCTTTTATCGCTTTTAAACCAGCTTCTACAAATAAATCCCGGAAAGAAGATTCCCAGATTTCGCCAAATTTTGTCATTCCGCAACCAATTACATAAACATCTCTCATTTTCAATCCTCCTACTCGTTCATAATGATCTTTTCACGGAATTTAGCATACTGACCGTAATCCAGATAAATCGGATTATCTGCGAGCATTTCTCGGACCTTTTCTGCTTTATCCTGAACATCAGTAATTTTATCGGTTGCTTTGAAAATGAAAGCATCACTTCCTGCTCCCGAACCGAAGGAAACCATAAAGATCAGATCACCGGGTTTTGCAACGTCGAGAGTTGCGGAAAGACCTGTGGGAGAAGAACCTGAATATGTGTTTCCCATTAAATTTACAACCCAACCTGGTTCCATCTGTTCTTTTGTAAATCCTAACATTTTTCCCACAGTTAAAGGAAATTTTCCGTTCGGCATGTGGAAAACTGCATATTTGAAATCTGAAGATTTGTATCCGCTTTTTTTCAAAATAGCTTTTGCAGCTCCCTGGATGTGTTTGAAATAGGCAGGTTCACCCGTGAATCTCCCTCCATGATGAGGATAAAACGCACCTTCTCTTCTCCAGAAATCAGGAGTGTCAGTTGTGTAAGAGTGAGTGAATAACAGTTCTGCGAGAATATTATCTTTTCCAAAAATGAATGCCGAACCTCCAGCAGAAGCAGAAAATTCCAAAGCATCAGCAGGAGCACCTTGAGATGTGTCCGCTCCGATCGCCATTGCATATTTGACTTCACCTGCTTTGACTAAGGCTTGAGCAATGAACATTCCTTCCGAACCGGCTTTACAGGCAAATTCTAAATCTGCAGTATGAAAATCCGGAACAATGTCGAGAGCTTCTCCAACAACAGTTCCTGAGGGTTTCACTGCATAAGGATGAGATTCGGAACCAATGTAAAGTGCACCAATTTCCTGTGGGTCGATGTTACAACGCTTCAAAGCATTTTTTGCCGCTGCTACTGAAATGGTAATGGTATCTTCGTCCAATCCGGGAACAGATTTTTCCTGAAGCATTAATCCTCGTTTGATAGCTACGGCATCTTTTCCCCATTGATGAGCTATCTGTTCAGCTTTGATCCGGAATCTGGGAATGTACGAACCATATCCGATAATTCCAACCATTAAACCTCCTTTTATCATTGATTTAAACTGAATAAAACTGATTTAGACTGAAAATTGAAAAATGTTGAATAAATTTCAGTTGTTTTTTTTTATATGCCAAATAATTTTTCATCAGAACTCTCTTTTCTTGTCAATGTTTCCTTTTTTTCTCTATTTTTTTCTATTTATCTCAATGAATTTATAGCCAATGAATTCTTCCTTCTCTTCGAGGAGGAGCAGGTGATTCTCTATTATAAAAACCAAGAGCGATCCCGCATAAGAATTCTTTGTTGTCGATATTGAGAAGTTTTTTAACTTGTTCTGCTTTTTGTTCAACTCTACCCAGAACACAGGTTCCCAAACCTTCTTTATGAGCTAATAGAAGCAGGTTTTGTATTGCCAGAAACACGCTTCCCATCGAAGTTATCGGTTCTTCTCCCGGAATTATATCCGAAAATGCAAGAATAACAACAGGTGCATTACCAATATTACCAAAGAATTTTCCTGTTAGTTCGATTATTTTTGATTTTAATTTTCCTTCTAAGGTCGGTTTTACATATTCCCAGAATTCGTTATAGATTTTTGTAAATTTTTCTAATTTTTCATTTTTTAAAATATAAAAATGCCAGTTCTGGAAATTTTTACCTGATGGTGCCCAGATTGCGGTTTGAAGAACTTTATCTAACAACTCATCGGGGACTTCTTTATCGTTGAATGAACGAATACTTCGTCTGGTTTTGATTATTTCGTAAATGTCGTTTGAATATTCCATGTTTTATCCCTTTATTAAGTTAAAACCTTCGTCTCAAACTGATAATTTCTTCCATCGAATTTGATATTTCCAGCTCGATTTATGGGATCGTGTTCCAGGCAAACCAGCCAGTTTTCTTCTATTGCTCGCTGATAAAGCTCCTTGCGTTTCTCCATAATTTCCACAGGATATAGATCAAAACCCATTGTATATGGAATTCTTATGTGTGTAACCGCTGATACAATTCCTCCAAAATATACCGCAGTTTCTCCTTCTGATTTTATGAAAATTATCTGATGATGTTTTGTATGTCCACCTGTAATTTCTACACTAATTCCGGGAATAACTTCTTTATTGCCTTCGATGAGTTTAACCAGTCCTGCTTCCATTATTGGAACATAATTCTCCAGGAAGTATGTTCCTTTGGTTCTTTCATTGGGATGAATTGCGTCTTCCCATTCCTTCTTTTGAAAATAATATACAGCATTTTTAAAGGTTGGAATTACATTCCCCGAATCATCTAATTTTGTGCAGGCACCAACATGATCGAAATGAAGATGAGTAGCCACAACCACATCGATATCATCACAAGTTAATCCTATTTCAGCTAAAGATTGTTCTAATGAAGGTTCATAATTTATTCCGAAAATCTGTTTCTGTTTTTCAGTGAATTTATTTCCCTGTCCCGGATCGATAAGAATATTGTGATCCAGAGTTCTTACCAGTAAAGGATTAATGTTCAATTTCACTCGATTCAATTCATCCGGCTGAATTAATTTTTGCCAGATAACTTTGGGAACTACTCCAAAATATCCTCCTCCGTCTAACCAGAAAGAACCATCGTGGAGAAAAAAAAGTTCATAATTGCCTAATTGATATTTTTTTACCATTTTTTTACCTTTCTATTTTTTAATGAATTATAGATTTAATATAATAAACGATTTCATTAGTGGGTGCTCCCGGTGTGAAGATTCTTTTAACTCCCATTTTCAATAGTTTTTTTATATCTTCTTCGGGTATAATTCCACCACCGATCACAATTATATGCTCAGCATTTTTTTGTTTTAAAAGATCAAGTATTTTCGGAAAGATTGTCATGTGAGCTCCAGATAGTATTGAAAGACCAATTATATCTACATCTTCCTGAATTGCTGCTTCTACAATGCTTTCCGAAAGTTGGTGAAGTCCGGTATAAATTACTTCAAAACCTGCATCTCGAAGTGCTGCAGCAATTACTTTTGCACCCCTGTCATGCCCGTCAAGACCAGGTTTACCGATTAAAATTCTAATTTTTTTTTCCATTATTCCTCCATCTAGAAGATGATGGGTTCTTTATAAATTCCAAACACCTCTTTCAAAGTTCCACACATTTCTCCAAGCGTAGCATATTCTCGAACACAATCCAATATTCTGGGCATTAGGTTTTCTCCGTTTTCAGCAGCATTTCTTAAATGTATTAAAGTTGATTTAACTTTTGAATTGTTTCTTTCCTGCTTAACATTTTTTAGTGATTTATTTTGGTCGATTTCTACTTCCTCTGGAATTTTCAGAAGCTCGATCTCAACATTTTCTTTTTCTTCAAAGATATTTACACCTACGTGATATTTTTCTTTCTTTTCTAATGCTTTCTGATATTCATAGGCACTTCGGGAGATTTCTCTCTGGAAGAATCCTTTTTCTATAGCCGGAACAACTCCACCTAAGGTTTCAATTTTATCGAAATATTCATAAGTTAGTTTTTCCAGTTCATCTGTTAAAGCTTCCACATAATAAGAACCACCCAAAGGATCGATCGTGTTGGGAACACCTGTTTCATAAGCGATTAATTGTTGAGTTCTTAGAGCGATTTTTACAGCTTTTTCAGTAGGAAGAGCATAAGTTTCATCCATTGAGTTTGTATGAAGTGATTGAGTTCCACCTAAAACGGCTGCTAAACCCTGAAAGGCAGTTCGTATAATATTGTTCTCGGGCTGTTGGGCTGTAAGGCTGCAACCTGCAGTTTGAGTATGGAATCTGACGAGATATGATTTCGGATCTTGAGCATGATATTTATCTTTCATCAGTTTTGCCCAGATTCGACGAGCAGCCCGATATTTGGCAATTTCTTCAAAAAAGTCTAAATGGGAATTGAAAAAGAAGGATAAACGAGGAGCGAATGTATCCACAGGAAGACCTTTATTTATTCCATAATCAACATAAGTAAAGCCATTTGCAAGTGTGAAAGCAAGTTCCTGAAGTGCTGTAGAACCAGCTTCGCGGATATGATAACCGGAAATAGAGATCGTATTCCATTTGGGAACATTTTCAGAGCAATATTCTAGGATATCAGTAATAATTCTCATTGAAGGTTCAGGAGGATAGATCCAGGTTTTTTGAGCTTGATATTCTTTTAACATATCATTCTGGA
The DNA here is from genome assembly GCA_030668345.1 of Candidatus Cloacimonadota bacterium. Classification (GTDB taxonomy): domain Bacteria; phylum Cloacimonadota; class Cloacimonadia; order Cloacimonadales; family TCS61; genus JACNIV01. Next base: position 5,123 of record DAOUUD010000038.1, read on the forward strand.
TTGTACCGGTTAGGACTTCTTTCGGAACTCCCTGTTTTTCACCAACCACGATATACATTGCCAGAAGCATTGCTGCTGGTGGATTGATAGTCATGGAAGTTGAGATTTTTTCCAGGGGAATTCCATCGAAAAGTATTTCCATATCCCGCAGGGTATCGATCGCTACACCGCATTTTCCTACTTCTCCCAAAGACATCGGATCATCAGAATCCTTGCCATACAGAGTAGGAAAATCAAAGGCAACAGAGAGTCCGGTCTGACCGTGTTTTAAAAGATATTTATATCTGTTATTTGTATCTTTAGGAGTTCCGAATCCGGAAAATTGACGCATTGTCCATAATCTTCCACGATACATATTAGGATAAACTCCACGAGTAAAAGGATATTCTCCCGGATAACTCAGGTCTTTTTCATAATCAAAATCTTTATTATCATCGGGAGTGTATAACGGATTTATTTTAATTTTTGAAAGATTAGAGAAATTAATATCTCTTTCTTTTAATTTTGAAAATTTTTCTTTCCAGTTGTCTTTGCTCATCAGACCTCCTTTATCTAAAAAATCTTCTTTGCAATTTCATCTATAATATATTGAGGAGTTATTTTACGCTCGTATGCTTTGTCTATCATTTTTTTTAGTTGTTTTTGATCTATTACATATTCATGCAGATGAGATTTTATTCTTTCTTCGATTAATTCATTTACTCTTAAAGTCAATTTATTCTTTCTTTCTATTTCGAGCTTTCCGCTTTTTTCAAGATGTTCTTTGTGAGATTTAATAGTGGATACAAGTTCATCGATTCCAATGTTTTCAATTGCTGTGGTCTTTAAAATCGGATTATGCCAATCAGTGTTATGTGCTCTCAGTTCAAAGGCAAATTTCATCTCCAGAATTAATCTATCAGCTCCAGACCGATCACCTTTATTAACAACCAATATGTCTGCAACTTCCAGAATACCAGCTTTCATTGCCTGGATTGCATCACCGGATTCAGGAACTAATACAACAACAGTTGTATCACAAACCTGAGCAATATCTAATTCCACCTGTCCCACACCAACTGTTTCAATCACAATATAATCCATACCGGCTGCATCGAGAACAAGAGCCACATCTTTTGTTTTGGAAGCTAAGCCACCCAAGCTTCCCCTCGTAGCCATACTCCGGATAAAAACATTCTCATTCAATGCAAGATCATTCATACGAATGCGGTCGCCAAGTAATGCTCCACCGGAAAAGGGTGATGTGGGGTCAACTGCAATGATCCCCACTTTTTTATTGTTTTCTAATAATTTTGGAACTATCGCATTTACAAGTGAAGATTTCCCTGCACCGGGAGGACCGGTAATTCCTATATAATAAGCATTTCCTGTATGGGGAAAAATCTCTTCAAGAAGTTTGGGATCAGTACCATTTTCGACTTGTGTGATTGCACGTGCGATTGTGATTTTATCAGCTTTTAATAGATTTTGTAAATTAGTCATCTTTTATATTCAATTTAACTTGTGCAACCTGAATTGCTTTGTGTAGTTTTTCTAAAAATAATTCTTTAGGTGGCAATTTTGTCAGATAATCCGCAACTTTAATTCTGTCTTCCGGGAGGAATAACAATTCGATTTGTTCTTTGCCTTTTTCCGAACATAAGATCAATCCAATAGGAGGATTCTCATCATTGAGCATTTCATATTTTTCCAAATAGCGAAGATATAGTTCCATTTGTCCTTTATATTCAGCTTTGAATTTTCCTAATTTTAACTCGATAACAATAAAGCATTTCAATATTCTGTGATAGAAGATTAAATCCGTATAAAAATCTATATTATCGAGAGTGATCCGTTTCTGTCTTTCCACAAAATAAAAATCTTTTCCTAATTCAAGGATAAATTTTTGTAAGGCATTTAAAATTGCAGACTCCAAATCGTTTTCGCTGTATGTATCTGAGAGTTGCAAGAAATCCAAAACATAAGGATCTCTGAAAACAATTTCCGGAGTCATCTTGTCTTCTTCTTTGAGTTCTTTCAGTTGGTTCTCAATTGTTTTTTCCGGAAGTTTGGAAAGAGCAGTTCTTTCGTAGAGCATGCTGTTTATTCTTCCCTGAAGAGTGCGTGTGCTCCATTTTTCCTTCAAGCAGAGAGTAGCATAAAATTCTCGTTTTAGTTCATCTTTTATTGGAAGAAAATTGATGATATGAGTCCAGCTTAATCCTTTGAATTTCCCAAGTAGTGATTGTAGATTTTGATAATTATCATACAGTCGGATCATATTCCAGAGATTTCTACTTGAATAACCTCTTCCATATTTTGGAACCAATAGTGCAGTCAGTGATTGCACTATCTTGGAACCATATTCCGCTCGATCACATTTTATGATTTCTTCTTTTATACATTTTCCGATATTCCAATAAAGAAAGATCATTTCCTGATTGATGGAAACAGCAATGTTTTTCCTTGCCTGTTCGATCAATTTTACAACTGAATTTAAAAGATTTTCTTTATTTGAAATCTCATTCATTAGATAATTCCTTTTTCAAATTCATAGTTTAAATTATTGCTCTTTTCCAATATAATATTTTGAATTCTCTCCGCACTGCGTAGAGAATTTCTCTTTCATATTGATTCATATAAAATTTCCGTCACATCCATTACTTGAATATCTGTGCTCATCGATTTCAAAGTCTCTTCAAACATCTGCAGGCAGTATGGACAGGCTACTGCAATGATGTCCGCCCCAGTATCCATCAATTGTTTAAGGCGTACATTTACAATACGCTCTTCCTTTTCCCATTCCAGCCATAAACCGCCACTTCCTGCTCCACAACACAAACTTAAATTCCGGTTGAAATTTTCTACTTCCAGGAATTCAAGCTCAGGAATACTCTTAAGAATATTTCTTGGTTCATCGTAAATATTATTTTTACGTGCTAATGTACATGGATCATGATAAACTACTTTCTTGTTAAAGCTTTTATTGATCTTTAATTTTCCTGTGTCAATAAGATGTGAAAAATATTGTGTAGTGTGCAGAACTTCAAAATCTGCACCAAAATCAGGATATTCGTTTTTGAAAGTAGTAAAACAATGAGGAGAAGTGACGAGTACTTTTTTTACACCTGAATTATTAAATTCTTTAATATTGGTTTTGGTAACTTCTTTAAAAATATTTTCCGCCCCAATTCTTCTTATTACTTCACCGCAGCAGGTTTCTTTTACTCCCAGAATTCCAAAAGATATACCACATTTCTGTAAGATCCCAACTGTGGCTTGAGCTACTTTCTGATTTCTGGTTTCGTATGCCGGAAGACAGCCGGGAAAATATAAATATTCCATTCCTTGTTTGAAATTTGGTACATTTAATCCTTTTGCCCAATCTGCTCTATTTTCTCTATGTTCACCAAAAGGATTTCCTACGTTATGTGTTTTTTGTACTGTAGATTTTAAAGTATCCGGATAGGAATCAAAATCTACTAGCAGACGGCGGGCAGCTCGTAGGATATTGGAGGTGCTAATGCCATGTGGGCATTGATCAAGACAAGCTTCGCAACCAACACAGCGATAGATCAGGTCGATTTCTTTTTCCAGTTCTTTTTTATCCTCACTACTGGCAACTGCTCCCAGAGCTGTTTCAAGAGAAAACTTGAACACAGGATAATCGTAAATTTCAACCTGAAACCAGGGACAAACACTTGTACACTTCCCACATTGATAACATTTATAAATATCCTCAGCTCCCATTTCGATAAGAATATCTCTTATCTCAGGATTAATTTCGGTTGTAAGATTTTTTTTGTCTTTCAAGTTTATCCTCAATTAATTACATTATCATTCTCGTTCCAATGCTCCTGCGTTGGAATGTAAGAGTACTCTTATCATATTATCTATCTGGTTATCAGTCAGATTTTTTTGCTGTGAAGCTCCTGAAGGACAGGCGCTGATACAAGCTCCGCAACCTTCACAGAGAATCTCGTTCACAGAAACTATTTTTTTTCTCTCATCCATTTCCCTGGCATCATAAGGACAGGTTGCCACACAAATACCACAACCTGAACATAGATCTTCGTTCACACATGCTATGATCGGTGAATGTGAAATTTCGTCACTGGAAAAAAGAGTCAGAACTTTTGCCGCAGCACCCGATGCTTGCGAAACTGTATCCGGAATGTCTTTGGGTCCCTGTGCTGTGCCTGCTAAGAAAAAACCCGGAACTAAAGATTCCACTGGACGCAGTTTCGGGTGAGCTTCGGAAAAGAATCCATGAATATTTGTATGTATTCTTAATGCTTTTGCCAGATCCAATGCTCCGGATGAAGGAACCATCGACATTGATAGAACTACCATATCACATTTTACACGAAGTTGTTTCCCTGTTAGAGTGTTAATGCACCAGACCACCAGATCGTCTCCCTGCTTGATTATTCTCGCTGGTTTTCCCCTGATGTATAAAATATTTCCTTCTTCTTTTGCTCTGGTTAAGAATTCTTCATAATCTTTTCCGCCGGTTCTGATGTCTATGGAGAAAACAATAGCTTCTCCATCCGGGACATGTTCTTTATAAAGCAGGGCATGTTTGACCATATACATGCAACAAACCTTTGAACAATAGGGAAGATGATGTTCAGGATCACGGGAGCCAACGCAGGAAATAAAAGCTATTCTTTTTGGAATTTTATTATCGGACGGTCTTAGAACTTCACCCTGAGTAGGTCCTGAAGCAGAGAGCAATCTTTCAAATTGCAATCCATTTATCACATCAGGATATTTTCCTGCTCCATACTCGATCATGTTTTCCATTGGATAGAGTTCATATCCTGTGGCAACAATAACAGCACCTACTTCCTCTTCGAATATTTCATCTTTTTGTTTGAAATCAATAGCATTCAGAGAGCACACGATTTGACATACTCCACACTTTCCATCTTTCAAAAAGTAAGTGCAATTTTCTTTATCGATAACAGGTTTATTGGGAATAGCTTGCGGGAATGGGGTATAGATAGCTTTTCTTTTTCCCATACCTTCATCAAATTCTGAATCTACACTCACCGGGCATTTTTCACTGCAAATTCCGCAGCCGGTGCATTTACTATTATCTATGCAAGATGCCTTTCTTCTGATTTTTACTTTGAAATTTCCAACGCTTCCGGAGATTTCTTCTAATTCTGAATAAACATGTAAATTGATATTCTCATTTTGGGATACTTCAACCATTTTGGGAGTTAATATACATTGAGAACAATCCAGGGTTGGAAAAGTTTCTGATAGCTGAGCCATACGTCCCCCGATAGAAGGGCTTTTTTCTATCAGGATCACTTTGTGACCGGAATTGGCAACATCGAGTGATGCCTGAATACCTGCAATACCTCCACCGATTATCAGAACCTTTGGGTTTACTTTAACTTTTACTGGAGATAGAGATTCATTTAGCTTTGTTTTTTCAATTATCGATCCAATTATACTGATTGCCTTAGGAGTTGCTTCTTTGGTATCTGAATGAACCCAGCTGCATTGTTCTCTTATATTAGCGATTTCAGTAAGATAGGGATTTAGACCCGCTTTCTCCGCAGTATTCCTGAAAGTTAATTCATGCAAAGATGGGGAACAAGCTGCTATAACTATGCCATCCAGTTTTTTTTCTTTTATGTTTTTTTTTATTAAATCCTGCCCCGGATCTGAGCACATATATTTATAATCTGTGCAAAAAGCAACTCCGGGATATTTTTTTATTTCCTCAACAACCTCGCCGATATTGACAGTTGAGCTAATATTTCTACCACAATGACAAACAAAAACTCCAATTTTCTTCAAGTTTTATTTTAACTCCATCACCTTTTCTTTCAGAACAGGTAAAACTTTGAATAGATCATCAGCTATACCATAATCCGCTTCATTAAATATCGGGGCATTTGGGTCTTTATTGATTGCAATTATGGTTTCCGCTCCCTTCATTCCGGAAACATGTTGAAAAGCACCTGAAATACCTATAGCAATATATAATTTGGGTTTGATCGTCTTACCGGATGAACCTACCTGTCTGTCTTTGGGGAGCCAGTCAGCATCCACGATCGGTCTGGAACAAGCTACAACACCACCGATTGCATCAGCGAATTCTTCTACCATTGCCATATTTTCCTGTTCTTTTATTCCTCTGCCAATACCAATAACAACATCCGATTTAGTAATATCTACATCGCCAGCAGGAGCTTCTATATATTCCACGAATTTGCGATAGTCG
>DAOUUD010000187.1 GCA_030668345.1 Candidatus Cloacimonadota bacterium
GCCAAGTTGTTTTAAATTATCTATCAAAGTACAAATATCGTTGCATTTAGAGTTATTCAATATTTTCAGTGGTTTACTTAAAAAAGTAGATATAATAAGTACCCTGGCCAATATAGATTTTGAACCTTCAAGTTCTACCTTTCCCCTGCAATTTAGTCTACATTCCATAACTTTCTTTCCTGCAGGTTATTTTTCTAAATTCAAATTCAGTTCGTCAACAAACAAATTTTTATTTTGACAATAAATACTCAAAATCATTTGTTTCTCATTATTTTATAGAGGTAAAAATATGGCATCATTAATCGAGGTTAATAGTTTAACTAAAGAGTATAAAATGGGCAAGATCACTGTTCCTGCTTTGAACGGTGTGGACATCGAAATAAACGAAGGTGAATTCGTGGCGATCATGGGACCTTCAGGTTCGGGAAAATCTACCTTGATGCATATTCTGGGCTGTCTGGATACAGCCACCCAGGGTGAATATATTTTGAATAGAGAAAAGGTGAGCCATATAAAGAAGAAGAAGCTGGCATCTATCAGGAACCAACGGATAGGTTTTGTTTTTCAAACATTCAATCTTCTTCCCCACCTCAATGTTCAGAAAAATGTTGAACTTCCCTTGATGTATGCCGGTTATAGCAAAAAAAAACGAACCAAACTGGCCAAAAAGGTCATTGCTGAAGTGGGCTTGACCGATAGACTTAAACATAAACCCTCCGAACTTTCCGGTGGTCAGCGCCAGCGTGTAGCTATAGCCAGAGCTATCGTGAACAATCCTTCCATTATCCTGGCAGATGAACCAACCGGTAATCTCGATACGAATTCGGGAGGTGATATTCTTACTATTTTCTCTGAACTTAACCTGAAAGGGCATACTGTGATAATTGTAACCCACGACGCTGCGGTGGCAAAAAGGGCAAATAGAGTAATCCATATTGTGGATGGTCTGATAGAAAATGGCGATATCTCTTAAAGAAAGTATTTACTTTGGTTTTTCCGATTTCTGGTCTCGAAAGGTTAGAAGCCTTGTCACTATTATAGGAATAATTCTGGGAACCATGTCTATTATCGTTGTACTATCACTTGTTAATGGTATTAATAAACAGACCCTGCAATGGATGATGGAACGTGGTGGTCTCAGTAAAATAACTGTCCGTAGAAATTGGCGATACGACAACCCGAACAATGCCAGAACCTATTTCACCTGGAAAGAGATCAAACTTATCCGCTCTCTTATTCCGGAAGCCAAATATATGAACCCGCAAAAACGTTACTGGCTTAGGCACAGTTATGAAGATAAGGAATATAACTGTTCCATCTATGGTGTGTTACCAGACTTTAGTAAAATCGAAGAGTGGGAAACGGAAGACGGTCGCTTCATCAGTGATTTTGATATAAACCAATCTAACGATGTGATAGTTATCGGTACCCAGGTAAAAGAAGAGCTTTTTGGAAACAAAAATCCCATCGGGCAATTTATAACGGTTCATGAAAGGCGGTTGCAGGTTATAGGTATAATGAAACACCGCTATATGAAAAGCAATAATATTGGCAGTGATAATGCTCTTGGTTATCTTAACCGCAGAACCTTTGTTCCCCTGAGCACAATGATCCATAAGGGAACGGGGGATGATAACATTTCCAGCTTAGCCTTGAAAGCTCAGGATGCCGAGAGTGCTCCTGAATTAAGAAAAAAGCTGGAAGCGATAATCCTTAACCTGCGGCATGGTGAACCCGTGTTCATGATCGAATCCGCACAGGAAGAAGCAGAGGAAATGGCACAAAGCCAGAAAACATTCCAGATCATATTTTTTATTATCAGCATTATTTCTCTACTGGTGGGAGGTATTGTGATAGCCAATATCATGCTGGCTTCCATCCAGGAAAGAACACGTGAGATCGGTATCAGGTTAACGGTGGGCGCACGTAGAAGAGATATTTTTATCCAGTTCCTGGTGCAAACAGTTCTGATAACTTTTATTGGTGGAATACTGGGTACCCTGGTGGGATTATCCATTCTGGAAATGGTAAGCGGATACCTTGAAATAAAATTAATTGCCGAACTAAGCATGGTATTAATAGCATTAAGCGTATCGGTGGGAATAGGTTTACTTGCTGGTATTATTCCTGCCATTATGGCCAGCAAATTAAATCCTGTAGAGGCTTTGAGATATGAATAAAAAAATAATTGATTTTTTAAAAGCATTCCGTACGAATTTTAAGGAGCAAAAAGTTTATAGTCTTTCTGCTTCTCTAACGTATGTTACATTGCTGGGATTTGTTCCCTTCATCATCTTCATTTTATTCTTCATACCCACATTACCTTTTTTAAGACTGGAAACACAGATAAAAGATGCTATCATTACCACCTTTGTACCCGAATCTGCAGATATGATCTATCAATATATTCTGCAATTAGCCGGTAAGAAGATCCCGTTCAATATTTTCAGTTTTGGTATCCTCATATTTACTTCCTATTCACTATTCAAGATCATCAACGATACGTTTGATAATATTCTAAATGTTCACGAATACAGGAAAATAACTTTTTTCGGGGATATTGTAAAATTCTTTGGAATGACGATCTTTGGTTCGCTGCTCATATTAATACTTTTATCAACCTCTTCCCTGCCAATTATTACCAAATTCTACACGATCCCATATATTCAGGGTATCTTTTTATATGTTACACCATTTATGATATTGTTTATAATCTTTACACTGGGTTTCTTTTACATTCCCACTATAAAAGTAAGAAAACGCTCCATTATGATAGGAGCAGCAACCTCTTCTGCCATCTGGATATTATTTAAATCATTGTTCAACTGGTACATTGGCAACCTTACGAATATCGAGCTGATCTTTGGTTTCCTGGCTTCCATTCCTGTCTTCCTCTTTTGGATCTATGCCAACTGGGTCATAATTCTCAGTGGTGTGATCATTGTATCCATCCTGGAAAAAAGGCATCTCGTGAGCAGTACCCCAAAAGCTGATCTGAATACAGTTAAGATCACTTTCGAGAAAATGATAACCGATAAAAACATGGAAAAAATCGTTTCCACTACAATTCCCCGGGATGAGATGAAAAATATTTTACGAGAGATACTTCAAGAAGAAACTGTAGAAACTGAGAAAGCAGAAAAAAATCAGTTTACAGAAAAAGACAAATAAATTCTTTCGCAATTTGATAATTTGAAATTAATTGAATGGAGACGTGTCCGAGTGGCTTAAGGAGCACGCTTGGAAAGCGTGTATGCGGGTAACTGTATCCAGGGTTCGAATCCCTGCGTCTCCGCCAGAAAATAAAAGCTGCTGAATGGCAGCTTTTTTTGTTGATTAGTTAACTGGTTAATTGGTTACTAAAAGAATGCTTTTCAAGCAGGGATGAGAACCCTTTCTCCTTGCTGATTTCGACCACGAACCGGAATCTGATATTAGCCTTAGTAAAATCTTTAACTTCTCATTTATTTTATCCGCTTTTTAAAACCTTCTCTATATTTTTGAATAATTAAAATTAAATATGACAAAAATAATAATACTATACCAATTATCATTAAAAACCAACTAATCTTATAAAAATCCTCAATTTGATATGGACTGATAAAGATTATAAATGATAATGATAAAAACAATTGTCCAA
>DAOUUD010000213.1 GCA_030668345.1 Candidatus Cloacimonadota bacterium
CAGCTTTCATTTTACCACCGATCTGGATGTGGATGATATCCTGATGAATGGTCAAAGCATTAGTTTTACTCATGCGGATGATCTCATAGATATCGATCTGGGATACACATACCAGGCAGGTGATATTATCGAGTTGGTGGTGCAATATTCCGGTTACCCGCAAAACAGGTTGAACGATGGTATGAAATTCCAGGAACACAATGGCGTACCTATTGTATTTACCATGGTGTCTCCCAAAGGAGCACGTAAATGGTGGCCCTGTAAAGACACACCTGCCGATAAACCCGATTCTCTCGATATCTGGATCACATATCCTTCTCAATATATAAGTGCTTCCAACGGAACTTTGCAGGAAGTGTTAAATAACGGCAACGGTACCAGCACCAGTAAATGGCACGAAGCCTTTCCTATCTGTACATACCTTACGTCTTTTGCTATTACCAATTACCAGATGTACTCTTTTGTATGGGAATATGAAGGCACCCAGATGATGGTGGATAATTACATTTATCCCGAACAATATGCCATCAGTGTTTCTCTTTATGAATTGTGTGAAGATATGCTCACGTTCTATTCCGATATTTACGGTGAATATCCCTTCATAACAGAAAAATACGGTCATGCCACCTGTACCAATCTGGGAGCGCTGGCTATGGAACATCAAACCTGTACTTCTTTCGATTCAGGTTACATCAGCGATCCTGCAGCAGAATATACCGTAGCTCATGAACTGGGTCATTCCTGGGCGGGGGATTGCCTGAGCATCGGTTCCTGGAGTCATGTGTGGCTTAAGGAAGGATTTGCTTCTTATAGTGAAGCCCTGTGGGCAGAACATCTTTACGGCATGGAAGCTCTGTATGAATATATGCTGGCAGAAGATTCCGGCTCTCAACTTGATGAATGTCTGTACCGTGATGAGAATGGCAGTGCCAATCATATTTTTAATATTGTTATTTATAGAAAAGGTTCCTGGGTACTACACATGCTGCGTGGTGTGATCGGGGATGAAGATTTTTTCCAGATGCTCACCGAATTCATGCAGGATCCCGACTTGAAATATGGAAATATGCTTACCGAAGATCTGGAGAATTCCACGGAAAACGTTACAGGTTACGAAATGGACTGGTTCTTTGATGAGTGGTTCTGGAATTATGGACGACCAAGATATAAATTTGTTACCTATACTTCCGATGTTTATGATTCCCTCAAAGTCACTTTATATTCAGAAGGCAGCCAGGGAGATCCTTTCTCGATGTTCGTTCCTTGTATTGTAAACGGAGAAACAGACAGGATCTGGGCGGAAGACGGATTTAATTATGCCACCATGTTCATGGAAGGAGAACTTGATTCCCTTGTTTTTGATTATGATAACTGGGTGCTGGACTATGGATATATCGAGCAGATCCCACACCTGGATGAGGTGAGCATGAACCGCGATGGAGCGGCAGTAATTACCTGGGAAGAGTTCTTCGATCCGGCTGTGGAGGGATTCAATGTTTACCGTAAAGAAGCAGGTGGGGAATATGTGCAATTGAACACTTCGGCTGTAACCGGTACTGCCTATTTTGATGAGGATGTCATTCCTGGAGAGCAGTATTATTACAAAATTGCTGCTGTGTTTGATAGTGATGGAAATTACCTGAGTAAGTTCTCCAATGAGATATCTGTTATACCTGTAGATTTTACCCTCGATCAGGGTATTCTGCTGGTGGACGGCACCTGGGATTATGCTGCCGCTTCACCTTTTCCCACAGATGAAGAAGTAGATGAATATTACGATCAGCTTCTGCAGGGATATACTTTTACAAACTGGGATGTGAACGAAAACGGACTGCCACCTTTAGAGGAAATTGCGCAGTATTCCAGTATTATCTGGCATACGGATGATATGGTGAACCATCCATTTAATGCCGATGTATATAATGTAAAAAGCTATCTTTTGGCAGGTGGAAATCTTTTGATCTCTGCCTGGAAATTACTTTTTAATCTTCCGCAAAATTTTTCTATTTACTACCTGAATTTTACTGATCCGTATACTAACGTAGAAACGGATTTTGCAGGAGCTTTCGGACAGATGGGCTTTCCTGATATTGCAGTAGATACCGATAAGATACCGTTGTCGGTCTGGGGAGATAATTTGCAGTATGTTAATAAATTCATTCCCGGAGCAAGTGCAGAACCCGTTTTCCTGTTTGATTCTGCAAGCAATGATCCCGAGTGGGAAAATGCTGTTTGTGGACAGAAATATGAAGCTGAATACAATGTTTATGTGTTTGGTTTTCCTCTGTATTATATGCAGCAACCGCAAGCCCAACAAATTGTTAATTTGATTTTACAGGATTTCGGAGAAGCAACAAGCGTTGAAGAAAATTTTATACAACCCAATTATATTTCATTATATAATTATCCTAATCCCTTTAATCCGACAACAACAATATCTTTTAATCTCACCGCAGAGGATGCTGAGAACGCAGAGATTAATATCTATAATATGAAAGGGCAGAAAGTAAGAACATTGAATATTGAAAATTGTAAATTGAATATTGGGAAAGCAGTCTGGAACGGAACTGATGAATCAGGCGATCAAGTGAGTTCTGGTATTTATTTTTACCAGTTTCAGGTAAATGGCAAATCAATGGTCAGCAAAAAGATGTTATTGTTGAAATAGAATACAGACTGCGTTCTTATCATAAATGCAATAATGAAACCAGCCGGAGGCTGATATTAATTTTCAATTTCTTAATTTTGAATTTTCAATTAAAAATGGTACCCCCGGCGCGAGTCGAACGCACGACCTTTTCCTTAGGAGGGAACTGCTCTATCCTGCTGAGCTACGGGGGCACTCTATAATCCTGTTACTTATGAAAAATTTTCTGCGCTTTTAGTGTCAAGAAAATGATTAAATTGACAAAAAAATCCTCTAAATACAAGAAACTTATCATATTAAAATGGAGTTGGATTATGTTAAATTTAATAAAGATCAGAAAAGACCTGCACAAAATTCCGGAATTGGCTTTTGAAGAATTTAAAACAAAAAAATATCTAATAAATATTTTAAACGAATTTAAAGATATCAAGATACACACATTCGATTTTCCCGGTATCTTAGTAGAATATTCTCATGGAGATGGAGAATATAAA
>DAOUUD010000028.1 GCA_030668345.1 Candidatus Cloacimonadota bacterium
ATTTTTTATCACACAATTATTCTGTTTTCAGAACCCCGAAGAAATAAAAAAAAAAATATCCCTGTCATCCCAAGATGTAAAACTAAGTTTATTGAAAGAATTGGCTTCTTGTTACCCCGAACTGTCTGTTGATGAATGTATTCAATATGGCAATGAAGCATTGGAACTGTCCATACAAGTTAATGATATACAATCAGAATCGGAAATATTCCTCCTATTAGCTAAGTTGTATAATCAAAAAAAAAACCACGAACGTTCGTCATACTTTTATAGCAAATTCATCACTTTGAAAGACTCACTGTTTTATCTTGAATTCGAACATGAACAACAGCAGATACGAAAGCAGGTATTCTTAAGAAATTCGTTTATGATTGCATTTTTGGTACTTCTTAATATTGCTTTCTTCATTTATATTCGTTATCGTTCCCAGGTAAAAGCACACGGGCAGTTAGAAAACACACATGAACAGTTGATAGAAATTGCACGAACAGATCCGTTAACCGAAATTTCAAATCGCAGGGATATAATCGAGAAAATAGAATATGAGCAAATTCGTTTTGAAAGAAGTAAAAATCCTTTTGTAATCATAATTGGAGACCTGGATTTTTTTAAATCGATAAACGACAGATACGGTCATGATTGTGGCGATTATGTTCTGAAAGAAATTGCGCAAATAATGCGTTCTACTATAAGAAAGCAGGATATAGTAGGTCGCTGGGGTGGTGAAGAGTTTCTTTTATTACTACCTGAAACACCACTTGAAGGTGGAAAGGTAGCTGCAGAAAAGGTCAGAAAAAAAATTGAAAGTTCTAATCTAAAATACAATAATGATCTCTTATCGATTACCATAACTTTTGGAGTGAGTGTTTACAATAGTGTTATGGATATTGATGATTGCATAAAGAAAGCAGATCAAGCACTTTACCGCGGAAAACATAAAGGTAGAAATTGTGTTGTCGCCTTAAAACCAGAAGATATTATTATTGGTTAAAAACTGAAGGATGCATTGTAATCCCGAGTTGTTGATAAAATTATTTACCTGTCAATTAAGAAAGTAGTTAAAAATTCAAATTTAACGTGGTGTGGGTACACTTTCCTGAGTCTTGTTCTATTCAAAGTAGTATATAGCTTTAATGGGATCTATTCTGGAAGCTTTGATAGCAGGATATATTCCTGATATTACTCCTATAAAAACCGAAAAAGCAATTCCTACCAGTACACCTTCCACCGGCATGGCAAATCTGGATTTGAGAGCCATTGTTAAAGCTTTTATCAGGAAAGATGAAAAAAAGATTCCGATAAAAGCACCGATCAGGGCAAGAACAATGGACTCTGCCAGGAAAAGAATGAAAATATCTTTATCGGTAGCACCAATGCTTTTTCTTATACCGATCTCCATCATACGTTCATTTATGGAAATAAGTAAGGTGCTGAATAACCCGATCCCCCCTACTATCAAAGAGATAGAAGCAATTGCAGATAATGTGATGTTCCACTTTTTCATCATCTCATTTATTTCTTCGGTAATCTTGAGAAGCAGTGCCCCCACATCATTGAAAGAAAAATCATGCGCCATTTTATGCTTGGCCAGTAATTTCTGCCAGGTAGTGGTTTTCATGTTAGCAAATGTTTTATCATTTTCAGCTTGAAGATAAATATAGTCTATTGCATTGTCGGAACGAAGATACCGGGCACCAGTGGAAAGCGGAATATAAACAGCTTCAAGATCGTTATGGCGTTCCCATTTGTTAAAATTCATTCCGGTCTGGTTTAGTTCGTCTTTGTTCAAAACTCCAATGATCTTGTACCTATTACTGCCTATAGTTATAGATTTCTCCAGAGTTTTATCATCTTTAAAATATTTTTCTGCAAAATAATAGCCTACAATGCATACTTTGATTGAATTTGATTCTTCAAATTGATTGAAATATCTGCCGGTTTTTAACTTATATGTTTTGCTTAAAAAAAAGTCGTTATTGGTAGCTTTTAAGTGAACGTTTTCCTGCTTTTCGTTTATGAAAATTTTTTCATAGGAACTGATATAACCATAAATATAACGGGAAAAGACATCGTTTTTCAACATTGTATAATCAGAAAATGTGATCGGTTTTGCTTCTCTATTGATATAACGGAATCTTAATCTTCTGCTGGAAAAACGTGTTTCACTGCTGGAGGGATAAACGATGATGGAATTATTCCAGCCCATTTCCTCCATTTTTTCATTTATCATAGACTTAAGACCATAAACGGTTGAAAACATGGTAACCACAGCAAACACACCTATGATGATACCCAGTAACGTTAAAAATGATCTTAATTTGTGAGTAAAAATATTTTGAAAACTGCTGCCAATACTTTCAAAAAAGTACATCTAAAAAACTTCCTCACCGCATTGAGGGCATTTTTTAAAACTTTCTTTTGTTTTGGTTTTTCGTTCTTCCAGGTAGTAGTTGCCGCATTTGGGGCAGGATAATGCTACCGGTTTAAAATTAGTAATGTATTTACATTCGGGATAGTTTGTGCAGGAGAAGAAATATTTACCCTTTTTATTACGTTTCTCCGTGATCTCACCATCTTTGCATTCGGGGCATTTTATTCCCAGGGTTAATGGTTTGGTAAATTTGCATTTAGGATAGTTTGAGCAGGCAACGAACTTACCGTATCTTCCTTCTTTAAGAATAAGAGCAGAGCCACATTTTGGGCATTTCTCTTCCAGTTTTTTTGGTTCAACTATCTTGATCTGACCGTTATCACTGCGAGAAAAACTCTTTATATTTTTGCATTCCGGAAAATTTGAACATGCCAGGAATTGCCCGTTCTTTCCCCATTTAATGATCATTTTGCTGCCGCATTTTTCACATTTGATATTAGTATCTTCGCTTATCTTTTCTTTTGCTTCTTTGTAATTAATATTACCTATCAATTTCTGGATAGAACCGTAATAATCTGAAAGCAGTTTCTGCCTATCCACTTCGCCATATTCAATCTTATCGAGACTGTTTTCCATGTTGGCAGTGAATTGTACATTGAAGAACTCATCGAAATTGGAAATGAGAAATTTATAAACTGTCATTCCCAATTTAGTAGGATGAAATATCCTGGCTTTTAATTCAACGTATTTTCTTGACCGGATTGTGTTGGTAATAGTAGCATAAGTAGAAGGTCTGCCGATACCTTTTGATTCGAGTTCTTTGATAAGAGTCGCTTCGGTAAATCTTGACGGTGGTTTTGTGAATAATTGTATCCCTTCTATTTTCTTCAATTGCAATGTATCATCAGTTTTATAACCTTTGTCGATCTTTTCGCCCAATATAACTTTATAATGCGGATATGCTTCCAGGAAACCTTTCTCAATAATTGTTCCGCCATTAGCTGTGAAATAGGCTTTCCCGATCGATATTTCAAGGTTCTTCATATCAACCAGGAGCGGAACCATCTGAGTGCCAATAAATCTTTGCCAGATGAGTGTATAAAGGCGCAATTGGTCTTTTGATAAATATTGTCTGATACTTTCCGGAGTGTTGAAAGGATTTGTTGGTCGAATCGCTTCGTGTGCATCCTGTGCTTTATTTTTATTTTTATAAAAACGCGTAGTTGGGTTAAGCTTACTCTCACCAAAACGTTCCTTGATAAGTTTACAGGCAAAATTGACAGCTTGACTGGAAACTCTGAGAGAGTCAGTTCTCATATAAGTTATCAAACCAACTGCTTCTCCCCCCAGGTCTATACCTTCATATAACTGCTGTGCCTGCTGCATGGTCTTTTTGGCAGAAAAATTAAGAAGGTGTGAGGCATCCTGTTGGAGTGTACTGGTTATAAAGGGAGGCAGGGGATGGTATTTCTTTTGAGTATTGATTAATTTAGAAAGAATAAATTCACCGTCTTTTATGCTATTGAGAATTTCTTCTGTTTTTGCTTTGTCTGTGATCCGAATTTTTTCCCCATCCCATTTCTGCAATGTTGCTTTAAATGGGGGAAGATCGTTTTTGTATAACAATGCTTCTATATTCCAGTATTCCTGGGGTTCAAATTTCAGGATATCTTCTTCTCTATCGCAGATCAACCTCAGGGCAACAGACTGCACTCTGCCGGCACTCAGATTTTTAGTGATTATCTTCCACAAAAGCGGACTAATATTATATCCCACTATCCTGTCCAGAATCCTGCGAGCCTGTTGAGATTCCACTTTCTGATCATCGATCTTACCAGGATTTTCCATAGCTTGCTGAATGGCATTTCGTGTAATTTCATTGAAAACTATTCTGTGCACAGGTTTATCTTTTATTTCGTCTTTTAAAACCTGAACCAGATGCCAGGCAATAGCCTCTCCCTCACGGTCGTGGTCTGAAGCCAGATAAATGCTGTCAGCATTGGAAGCAGCTTTTTTTAAATCCGAAATAATTTTCTTTTTACCTGGGTCAATAACATATTCTGCTGTGAAATTGTTCTTAACATCCACACCAAAGCTTTTTGTGGGTAGATCGCGAACATGACCCATTGAAGCTTTGATGTCATACTTGTTATATAGAAACTTGCCAATAGTTTTTGCTTTGGCAGGAGATTCTACAATTATTAATCCTTTTCCCATAATCACCTAATTAATTTCATCATCAAATTCTATTTCGCTATCCTGAACAAAGAAAGCATCAAGTAGATCTTTAACCGTTACTTCTCCTCTACCGGAAAAGACGATATAATTAACGATATCATCCATCATAATCCTATCAATTCTTTTACGCATGAACAGGTTCAACTGCATTGAAAGAGTTATGATGCGCTCAAACATCTGCCTATCTATTGATTTCAAGCTCAGAAGATGAACCAGATAGCCAAATGCTTCCGGTGTTAGTGTCCTCTTTTCATCTTCAGACAGAATCCTGTTATAAGCTTTATTCTCTTTTCCCTGGATCAGTGATTCCAGGAATTTCTTGATCTCAACCTTCGAGAGTCCAAGTTTTTCTAATTTTTCTTTGGATGGTTTGTTAGTTAACATAATATCAAGAAAATCTTCAATTCCTGTTTGAGACATTATCCTTCCTTAGATACTTTTTAATATAGAATAAATTCTTATACTATTTTACCACAACATTTTTTATATTTTTTTCCACTGCCACAAGGACAGGGATCATTTCTTCCAATTTTCTCCGAAACTACCCGGGGTTGGATCCTGGGTCTTTCTGCACTGTTCGTAACTACCGAAGGTACTTTCGGTGCCTTTTGCGGTGCAGCTTTATCGAAGGCAGAACTTGCTTCATGCTGCTGCTTTGCCAACCGCAGAAAATCCTGCATTTGTTCTGGCGCAACCAGATATGTTGTAAAGACTTTTTTTGCTACACTGCGATTTATATCGGCTACTAGGGTTTGGAAAAGAATATAAGATTCCTTTTTATATTCCATCAGAGGGTCACGCTGTCCATAAGCACGTAAACCTATTCCATCCTTCAGCAGATCCATTTCATGCAGATGATCGCGCCATAATTCATCCACTACACTAAGCAGAACCCGGCGTTCAATCTCACGAAGTTGTTCGGAGGTTAGTTCATCTTCTCTTTGCTGATAGGCTTTTAAAACAAGTTCCTGGAATCTTTCCGTCAGTAATTCCAGGTCCATTCTATCCAATCTGATATCTTCTTCTTCTATTATCACATTCAGGTTAGTTCTAATCCATTGTACAATTTGTTCCAACTGCCAGTCTTCAGGGTAAGGGATATCTCCTACTACTTCTTCTACTGTATCTGCAACTGTATCTCTGAGCATTTCGATGATCTCATACTTCAGATCGTAACCCTTGAGAACATTCCTACGGTAATTATAGATAACTTCCCGCTGCTGGTTCATTACTTCATCATATTTTAAAAGCTGTTTCCTGCTCTCAAAGTTGAAAGATTCAACCCGTTTTTGTGCGGTTTCCACAGCTTTTGTCATCCAGGGATGAATGATCGCTTCACCCTCTTTCAATCCCATTCTCATCATCATGGGACCAATTCTTTCCGAACCAAAAAGGCGCATCAGATCGTCTTCCAAAGATAAATAGAACCTGGAAGTACCGGGATCACCCTGACGTCCGCTTCTTCCCCGTAGCTGTCTATCTATACGCCTGCTTTCATGGCGTTCTGTACCAATAACATGTAAACCGTCCTGCGGCAGGCCAAACGGGTAATCGGGAGTGATCTTCTTATCAATTTTCAGGTATTCTTCTTTTTGTTTTTCCACTACTGTTTTTCCAAGTTTGATATCAGTTCCACGTCCAGCCATATTTGTAGCAATGGTAACTGCTCCGGGTTGTCCTGCACCCATCACTATTTCCGCTTCCTGTTCATGATATTTAGCATTCAATACATTATGGTTAATGTTTCGCCGCCTGAGCATGCGGCTTAATGTTTCCGAAACTTCCACGGAAATTGTTCCTACAAGAACCGGTTTTTTCTTTTCGTGCCAGTATTCAATTTCATCCAGAATAGCTTTGTATTTTTCATTTTTTGTTAGATAGATTACATCGTTATGGTCAATCCTGGAAATGGGTAGATTGGTGGGTATCTCGATTACAGGAAGTTTGTAAATTTCTGAGAACTCGACTTCTTCCGTTACTGCCGTACCGGTCATCCCAGCCAGCTTCTCATACATTCTGAAATAATTCTGTAGAGTGATGGTAGCGAAAGTTTGAGTGGCTTCTTCAATTTCAACGTTCTCTTTGGCTTCCAGGGCTTGATGCAGTCCATCGCTGAACCTTCTACCCGGCATCATCCTGCCTGTAAATTGATCCACAATCATTACTTTATTATTAACGACCACATAATCAACTTCTTTTTCGAAAAGTGTGTATGAGCGTAGAAGCTGTTTAATATTATGAAGTTTCTCACTTTGATCCATGAATTTGGAAGTTACTTCTTCTTTCTTTTGAGCTTTCTGTGCTGAGGAAAGATTACTATCTTCATCAACTGCATTCAAGAGGTCGTCAAGCTGCTCCATAATAAAAAGGTCAGATTCTTTCTGAGCAACCAGGTCATTACCTTTTTCGCTTAATTCCACGCTGTTCTGCTTTTCTTCTACAGTAAAGAAAAGTTCCGCATCTATCTCATGCATTCTTTTATCGCGAAGATAATATCCTTCAAAATCGGTAACAAGTTTCTTTAATTCGGCTTGTTTCATGTATTTCATGAATAATTTATTTTTGGGCGCTGCACGCTGAATGAGCAAAAGCAGACGACCTACAATATCGGAATTCCATTCTTCTTGTTTCAGTTCCTGGTTCACATCCGATAGATACCTGCTTACCAGTCCATTCTGAGTGTTCACAAGTTTTAAAATTATCGGTCTTAGTTCCGGGAAAAAATTCTTACTTTCCTGCACTGGACCGCTAATTATCAGCGGTGTTCGTGCTTCGTCTATCAGAACACTATCCACCTCATCCACGATGGAATATTGCAGTTTTCTTTGAACCAGCCGCTTTTCAGATACAGCCATGTTATCCCGCAGGTAATCGAAACCGAACTCACTATTTGTGCCATATGTTACATCGCAGTGATATGCTTCCTGTTTTTCTTCGGAAGTCATACCGCCTACATTACAACCTACCTGTAGTCCGTGAAATTCAAAGACAGGATTCATCCATTCGGCATCACGCTGTGCCAGGTAGTCATTTACTGTAATCAGATGAACACCATGGCCCAGCAATGCATTCAGGAATAGGGGCATAGTAGCAGCTAATGTTTTGCCTTCACCTGTAGCCATCTCGGTGATCATACCCTGGTGAAGTGCTACAGCGCCGATTAACTGCACATCGAACGGAATCATTTGCCAGGTTTCTTTATGTCCTCGCACTTCGTATTCGTAGCCAAGAAGTCTGCGGAAGGTCTCTTTAAGGATAGCATAAACTTCCGATAGGAATTCATCAAGAACAGATTGGTTCTGGCTTTTTAAGGTTTCTGCAATCCTGTCGATTTCGTTCCCAATAGAACTTCTCTTATTTTCATCGGGTTCTATCTGATATTTATACTGTATATCTTCGAGTTCTTTTTCCAGCGAAACAACTTTGCTACGGATATCGTTCTTTATCTCCCGGATCCTTACCCGCAGCTCATCATCGGTTTTGTTCTCAAGACCAGAAAAGATCGAGTTTATTTCATCTACAATCGGACTCAGCTTCCGCATCTCACGTTCGTTGCGATTTCCAAATATCTTTTCAGTTAGCGCTTTAAACATTATTATTTCTCTTTATAAATTTGGACAATCCTTTTTAGTGATGTCTGCTTGTCAAACAATTTAGAAAAGCAATTATAAACTTGACGGGAAAATTGGATTTTATGATTTCAGTAATTTATACAAAATAAAAAAAGGAGGTAACTCATAAGCAAAAAAGAGAATAAGAAACCGATATTTACTATAATTATTCTTACTTTGATTCTTGTAATTATAATAGTTTTAGTTATCGGTTTTCAGAAGATCTCACATACTAAAAAGGAACTTCAAAAAAGTATAGTACCAACGGAACAAGAAGAGATTACTAAGATTAATATCAACAATGCTGATGTTGAAAACTTAAGGAAACTTCCGGGTATTGGGCAAACAAAAGCACAAGCGATTATTGATTACAGGGAAAGTGTTGGAGAGTTTAAATCATTGAAAGAATTGACTGAAGTTAAGGGTATTGGTGAAAAAACTTTAGAAAAGATGCTTCCCTTCTTAGAAACGATAGGAGATTCGACGGAAATAATTGCTTCCATTGATTCTGGTAGCCTGAAAGAGGTTTCTGGAAAAATTAATATCAATACCGCATCTCTATCTGAATTAATTTTATTACCAGGTATCGGTGAAAAAAGAGCACAACAAATAATTAGATATAGAGAGAAAGCAGGCGGTTTTGAAAATGAAGAAGATATTATGAAAGTAAAAGGGATTGGAGAAGGCATATTCACAAAGATCAAGGATACAATAGAAATTTCTGACTAGTACTAATTTAATTTGCATCATTTCACAGTTGACTTAAATTTAAAAAATTAGAAAATAAATTATAAAAAAATATGGAGAGAAAAAGAATGAAAAAAATCATGATTTTAGTTTTACTTTCAGTATTTACCTTTGCCTTTGCAGAAAGCATATCATTTGAAAGTTCAGCAGGAAGCATGAAGATAACCATTGACGGTTCATCTTCGGGTAATGTCCAATCTTCTACTATATTAGAAGAAATAGCCGCCAGGTTGGAAAAACTTGAAAGCAAATATGTTCCGAAATTGAATAAACTCGATAAGAATAAAGCAGCGAAATTGATCGATGAGATCTATGAACTATTAGCTTCATTACCAGAAGATGTTTCTGTATCTGTTCGATCTACCACGAGCACACCCTCCAGCCAGATACAAAGTGCAAATGTAAGTATTTCAATCGATGTTAATGAACCTGTAATTGAAGAAGAAATAACTTTCAACAACGCTATGAGCGAATCTGAATTTAAACAACTACTTTCAAACGTAGAGAACGAAAGCTTTGCCGATGACCAGACTTCTGTTGTACGTATTGCAGCAAATAGTAAATACTTCACCATTGATCAGCTTGTCAGGTTGTTAGAGTTATTTTCTTTTTCAGATGATAAGATCAATATCGTCCGCCTTGTTTATCCAAAGATAGTCGATAAAGATAACTCTCATAATCTTCTGGGAGCCTTCACCTATTCCGACGATAAGAAAGAGGTTGAACAGATAATAAATAAATAGAAATTAAAAGCGTTCTCAAACTGGACGCTTTTTTTAATTTATTCTTTACTCAAATATTAAAATTTTATTCGTTGTTTTCGTTAACGCGAAAGAAGGAGAATTCAATGCATTTTTGCAAAGCAGATCTTTCTATTGAAAAATTAAAAGAGATCCAAAAACAGGCAGATCAAGCTCGTGGAGCAATTCTCAAAATGACCACTCTTGCAGGTTCAGGACATCCTGGAGGATCGATGTCGACTATCGATTTCTTATTAATGTTACTACATATGACAAAAATCGATCCTCAAAATCCGAAATGGGAAAAAAGAGACAGGATAATTATCAGTCATGGACACGTCTCCCCTGCCATGTATTCTGCTTTAGGTCTGATGGGATTCTTTAACCTGGATGATGCAATTTCTCAATTTAGATTAGCTGGAAGCATTTATGAAGGACATGTGGAACCCGCTGTACCCGGCATCGAATGGGCTTCAGGAAACCTGGGACAAGGGCTTTCTGCCGGTTGCGGATTTGCACTTGCAAGCAAGCTGAAAAAAATTCATAATCACACCTTCGTTCTAATGGGAGATGGAGAACAGCAAAAAGGACAATTAAGCGAGGCACGTCGATTTGCGATAAAATACAGACTGAAAAACATAACCGCATTTGTAGATTACAATAAGCTTCAAATATGTGGAAGAACTGAGAAGATCATGCCCCAGGATATATTGGAAAATTACATCTCTGACGGTTGGGGAGTGATAGAGATCGATGGACATAACCTGGTAGAAATACGTGATGCAATTGTCGATGCTGTTTGCCATGATAAATCCACATTGATACTGGCTCATACAGTTATGGGAAAAGGTGTTTCCTTTATGGAAAATAAAGAAAAATATCATGGCTCAGCAATTTCAGAAGATCAACTGGAAAAAGCATTAAAAGAACTGGGATTGGAAAATGACCTCGATAAATATAAAGAACTTCGCAGAAAATTCAAAACATCTTCACAAACCTATGATAAAGTTAATGTAGATTTTAAAATGAAGACAGGCGATCCGATAGTTTATGAAGATACCACGGACAACCGTTCTGCCTGGGGAAATGCCATAGCTGATATTGCTTCAATAAATGATAATGCACCGATAGCTGTTTTCGATTGTGACCTGCAGGGAAGCGTGAAAACAACAAAGTTTGAATCGGTCCTGCCGCAGAATTTCTTTCAGGGCGGCATAATGGAACATAACACGGCTGTTGTTGCAGGAGCAATGTCCAAAGAGGGTTTCCAGGTTTTCTTCGCTGATTTCGGTGTTTTCGGCGTTGATGAAACTTTTAACCAACACAGGCTGAATGATATTAACAAGACGAACCTGAAAGTTATCACTACTCACGTGGGACTCGATGTAGGTGAAGATGGCAAAACCCATCAGTGCATCGATTATCTGGGTGTGATGAAAAACCTTTATCATTTCAAAACCATCATTCCGGCAGACCCGAATCAAACTGACCAGGTTATAAGACACATTATCCAGAAATATGGTAATTTCCTGATTCCAATGGGAAGATCAAATCTGGAAATAATTAAAGACAAAAAAGGAAATATCTTCTTCGATAAAGATTATAATTTCAAATATGGAAAAGCCGACCTGCTGCGGGATGGGAAAGATTGTGCTTTATTTGTAATGGGAACACTCACCGGTAAAGCTGTAGAAATTGCTGAGAAATTACTTGGGGAGAATATATATATTCAGGTTTGGAATGTTTCCTGTCCGAACGACATTGATGAAGATGCTTTGAAAAAAGCTGCTCAAACAGGCACAATCTTTACTTATGAAGATCACAATATTAACACGGGTCTGGGAAACAGTATTGCCGATAAAATGATGCAGATGGGGCTTTACTGCAAATTCCATAAATTCGGCGTAGAAGACTATAGTTTTTCCGGTAAAAGTTCCGACCTGTTCCAATTTTATGGACTGGATGTAAACTCCATGGTGGAGAATATAAAAGGTATTTTATAAAAAAAAATTTATTCCTTATTCCTTGTTAACATGCTCATAACTTTATTACTTGTTCCCATGCTCCTGCGTGGGAACACTTGAAGTTTGCAATGCAGAAGCGCAGGAACGAGAACAGCATTCTAAAAAACCAAATAATTTGACATCAAATGATAATAAATTCTCTCTGACAAGTGGATGCAGATATAAAAATTTAAGGAGAGAATTATGGCAAGATGGTCCAAACAAATTGGTAATATTCTGCAGTTATCTTCTTCCCAAACCACAGATGCGCAATTCATGGAATCTTTTAACAAAATAAGAAATTACCTTCCAAAAACCGAACAGGAGAAAAAGGAATTTGATGAATTTTCACTGGTAACAAGTAGTATGGCATTACTCATTCACATTGCCAAAGCAGATAATGTACTGAAGGGTGAAGAACATGAACGGATCATTTCAGATCTTATTTTCCAATTGGAACAGCGACCTTACGAATATGGTGATCTTTCCGAAAAATTCGGAAAATATGAGCGGGAAATCATCACTAATATGTTCGAAAAACTGCTGAAAGACTACGAAAGTGGTCAGATCGATCTGGATGAGATCATCCGCATCATCTGCATGGTTTATCAGAATAACCCCGATAAACGTAACTATCTTATGCGCCTTTGTTTCTATGTAGCACTTTCCGATTTTGATTATGATCAAGCTGAACAGGATGTTATTAAGGACATTGCTACCAAACTTAATATACTAAACGAAGAAATGCAGAAGATCGAACAAGAAGTACGGGATGAAATCATTAATATAAAGTAAAAAAAGGAATAATTTATGAAGAAAATCATATTTTTTCTACTGATCATGATTTTTCTTTTTGGCTGCATCCCGGGAGACGGTAAACATACTATAATAAAACCTGCCGGATTTTTCTGGGGAATCTGGCATGGCTGGATAGCACCGATCTCTCTTATTGTGCAGATCTTTAATTATGACATTAGGGTTTATGAGCGTAACAATAGTGGTTGGTGGTACGATTTTGGATTTTACATTGCCATACTGGGTGGTTTTGGAGGACTTTCGTTAACCAGAAAAAGAAAGAAATCAAAGAAGTAAGAAGCATACCAACCCTAAAGAGACGGAGAATATAATTATTTTTAGCATTATATTTCAAAAGCACATATAAATAAAGAGAGCAATGAAATAAGGTATATCCCTGAAAAAGAATTGACATAATTTGCAAATTATAAGAAAAGATTTTCAGTAAATAAATATTAGGAGGAAAAATGAGAAAAATTTCATTAGTAATATTAATTATGTATGTCATCCTTGCTACTTTGCAAGCAGGTATTCTATCTGCAGAAACAATTGCAGTTCTTCCCTTTCATTCTATGGGTATAGATGAAATTTCCATTCAAACTGCTGAAAGTA
>DAOUUD010000029.1 GCA_030668345.1 Candidatus Cloacimonadota bacterium
GCATGAAATCTAAGGATGTTGTAGCTGTTACATTCAATGTAAAAAAGGATAGCAAAAAGCGCTGCGAGTCTATTAAAGAAAACCTTGTAGTAAAGATCGAAGAATTCACCCAGGGTGAAGTGGAAAAGCTAATGAGCATTGCACTCCAACATTTCAACAGCAAAAATTTCAGCCAAGCTGAAGAGGCTTTTCTCAACTTGATAAATGTAGATTCCAAAAACAAAGATGCTTTTTTCTATCTTGGGTTGCTCAAATACATCGAAGAGAATTATGAAAAGTCAGTAGAATATTATAATAAGGGTTTGGAGATCGATGCGAGTGATAAAAACATTCTGGATTTCTTAAGTAGAACTTACATCAAGTTGGCACAATACGAAAATGCTGTAGAAGCATTGATAATAATAACCGAGACAGAAGAAGATAATAGTGAGATCTGGCTTAGAATAGGCAACATTTACTCCGAGATCGAATATTATGATGAAGCTCAAGAAGCATATGAGAAAGCAGTAGAAATAGATGCTGAATACAATGAAGCATATTACGCTTTGGGCGTTTTGTTCTTTGAGCAGGAGATGTTTGCTGAAGCTATTGAACCGCTGGAAATAGCTACGGATGCCTTCCCCGAAGTAGATCACTTGCAGAAAAAACTGGCAAAATGCTATTATAAAACAGGAAAACTGAATAGTGCCATAAACAAGTATAAACAAGTTATCGTGGAACAGCCCGATAATGTGAATGCTTACTTGAATTTAGCCGGAGCTTACCGGGAAACCAGCCAAAACCAGGAAGCTCTGGAGATACTTATCCAGTTAAAAAAATTGCAACCCGATATGCCCAAAATTTATCAACGTCTTGCTGATGTATATATTGCGCTGGAAGAATATTCCAAAGCTGAACAAAGCGCAAACAAGGCAATTGAACTGGATGCAAACTCATATGAATCTTACAGGATTCTTGCTTCAATAAATCAAAATCTTGGCTATAAAAAATACGAGAAGTACCTCGATTACGAAGAAAAATATAAAGATAAAAGTATCTACTATGGCGAAAAAGCAGATGAACTGGTAGAAAAAAGAGATAAAGTTAAAGCTGAAGCTTATGCTTATTTTATAAAATCTGAGAATTATCTGAAAGAGGCAGAAGCACGGACTGATATATCCTCTGTGCTCAAAGACATCAAAAAAAATAGAAGTCTGTTAAAACAGCTTAAAGACGCAACTAAAGCTGGTGGATTTTAAAAAAACGAAATAAATATCAAATCTAAATAAGCCCCCAAAATGGGGCTTTTTTTTATCTGTAACTCGACCAGCTTGGTCGAGAACAGCAACCTGGCAGGTCGCTTTACTATTTGGAAAAAAGTATTGGAAAAAGTTGCTTTATATGTTTTATTTTTGAAACATTAATTTTTTTACTGGTATTCTTTGTTTTAGCTGAAATGATTATATTATCAAAACCCAATTTTTGGGCTTCTTTCAATCTTTTATCAACCTGAGAAACAGGACGGATTTCTCCGTTCAATCCAACCTCTCCCAAAAGAAGAGTATTGGATGGTAGTGTTTTTTCTTTGAAACTGGATATAATTGCTGCAATGATAGCCAGGTCAAGTGCAGGTTCCAGAACCTTCATCCCTCCTGCAAGATTTATAAAAACATCATTATTCCGCAGGTTCAAAGATAAATTCTTTTCAATTACTGCCAAGAGAACTGCCAGTTTACGATGATCGAACCCGAGGGCAACTCTTTGCGATATGCCATAGTTAGCAGGAGAAACCAACGCCTGAACCTCAACTAAAAAGGCACGGGATCCTTCCAGCACACAACCCACAGCCGAACCAATATTATTATCTTCCCTGCTTAAAAAAAGTTGAGATGGATTCTTTACTTCTTGCAAACCGGTTGATTTCATCTCAAATATACCAATCTCATTTGTTGAACCGAAGCGGTTCTTTGTAGCACGTAAAATCTTAAATTGGTTTTGGGATTCCCCTTCAAAATACAGCACAGTATCCACCATATGTTCTATTATCTTTGGTCCCGCTACAATTCCGTCTTTTGTAACATGTCCTATCAAGAAGATCGGAATGTTTGTCTGTTTTGCTATGCGAGTGAAAATGCTTGTGCATTCACGAAGTTGAGAAATACTTCCGGGTGAGCTGTCTCTGGAACTAAGATAAATTGATTGGATAGAATCGATTACTACAACATCGGGTTCAAAATTTGTGATCGCTCTCTCTATCTCATCAAAACCAGTTTCACAGAAAAGATATAAACTTTGTGAATCACATTTCAATCTATCACTGCGAAGCTTAATTTGTTCATTGCTTTCCTCGCCGGAGACATAGAGTACTTTATGGCCATCTTTTGCTACCTTATCAGATATTTGCAGCATCAAGGTTGATTTTCCTATACCGGGCTCTCCTCCGATTAGAATGACCATTCCCGGCACGATGCCACCTCCGAGTGTACCGTCAAATTCCGCAAAGCCGGATGATATTCTATTTTGCTTACCGGAACCAACTTTATTTAATTGTTCAGGTTGAGATGCCTGACCAGGAGTGAGTGTTTTTGTTTTTCTTTTACCGGTTACTTTAGTTGTCTCTTTAAGAGAATCCCAAGCTCCGCAATAAGGACATTTTCCGGTCCATTTTGTAGTTTCAGCTCCACATTCAGCACAAAAGAACATAGCTAACCTCCGCTTTATAAAAGTGAAAAATACTCTCTGGTCAATTTGATGTCTTTCTCGATCATGCCAATTAATTTATCTTTATTCTCGAAATGCAGTTCATTCCTTAATTTCTTGTGAAAGAATATTTCAACTGGAGTATTATAAAGATCGCCTTTAAAATCCAGGATATGTGTTTCGATTTCTTTGATGCCGGTGTTTTTTAGAGTAGGGCTGTATCCTACATTGGTAACAGCTTTATACCTGCTGCCAAGAAATTCAACTTCACAAACATATACACCTATTCCGGGAACAAGTTTATGATTATCTACCGGGTGTAGATTAATGGTGGGAAAACCCAGTCCATGCCCGATACGATGTCCTGTTTTAACAACTCCGGATACAGAATATTTTCTCCCAAGAAGCTCAGAGGTACTTTTCATATCACCTTCGCGTACAAGATCGCGGATAAGACTGCTACTAATTATTCTATTGTCTATTTTATAAGGTTCGATGATATCTATTTCGTAGTTATAATTTCTGGAATTTTCTTTCAGAAACTGAAAATCACCGGAACGGTTTTTGCCAAAATGTGTGTCATAACCAATTACAATTGCCTTTGCCTTTACTTCACCAATAATTATATTACAAAGAAAATCTTCTGCTGATATATTCACCATGTTTTCACTAAAATCAAGGTAAAGAACACAATCGACGCCATACATTTTCAACAATTCTTCTTTCTTTTCTTTTTCTGTAAGCAGGTAAGGGAATGTAGATTTATGGATCGTTTCCAGGGGATGGTGATAATAAGTTATCACAACTGCTTCTCCCCCATGTTCCCTGGCTTTACTCTTTAATTCCTGCAGCAGTTTTTGATGACCAAGATGTATGCCATCAAAAGTGCCCATGGTAATCACAGGATAGATAAAGTCGCATTTTTGATTCTTAAAATATTTCATATTAAAACGATCCTGGGTTTCAGCAGATTCCCGTCTATGGATGCAAATCCCAAGCAATTTCCTTCCGTATTCAGAATCATTATTTCCTCTGAGTCTTTTGTGTCAACTTCGAATGACCTTCCATTTTGAAAATGGTTAAATTCGGTTTCAGAATTTATTACAAATTTTTGTATGTCTCTAAAAAATTGACTCAATGGAATCATGTGATCCTGCCAATTTACGGAATCGATAGTATTTAATTTCACAGCAGTTTCAATTTTAATATCACCAATTTCTGTTCGGCGTAACTTTACCGTAGTAGCAATTGTGTTCAATTTTTCTGCGATAGTTTCCGTTAGTGAACGAATGTATGTTCCTTTGCTTACTTTTGTTATATAGGTTAGGTAAGGAGATTCTAATTCAGAAATTTTAAAAGAGAGAATCTTGATAGGTCGGGACTTTAATTCAACCTGTTTGTTTGCCCGAGCCAATTCATAAGCTTTTTTACCGTTTACTTTAATGGCTGAAAATTTATGTGGGATCTGTTCTTTAATGGCAAGTATTTGCGGAATTATCTCTTCGATATTTTCTAACGCAAGTTTCGGAATATTTTTCGTTTCAATGATAGAACCTGTATTATCACCGGTATCTGTTCTGATACCAAACTGAATAGTAACAACATATTCTTTTTCTCTACCGCTAAGTTTGGAAGAAATTCTGGTAGCTTTACCAATGCATACAAGCAAGAGTCCGCTGGCAAATGGATCGAGAGTACCGGTATGGCCGATTTTTCTTATTCCGGTGATCTTCCTGATCTTTTTTACAACATCGAAAGATGTGATCCCAATAGGTTTATCGATCGGGATGATGCCATAAACCGACATTTATAACTGTTCCCTGATATCCTCGAGAATTGCCTGTTTAACTGTATCAAGACTTCCTTTAATTTCACAACCGGAAGCTTTCTTGTGCCCGCCACCACCATATTTTGTTGCGATCTTATTCACATCAACGTAATTTGAACGTAAACTAAGACGATAACGATTTTTACTCACTTCTTGAAAGCTGACAATTACTTTCATATTTTTTGTGCCTTTTACCCAGCGGGTAAGTTTGTTATTGGCCTTCAGATCCAGCCCGTTCCTTTGAAGCATATCCAAAGTGGAATTCATGAACAAAACCGTATCGTTATCGTATGTTTGAATGGAAGAGAGCACTTCACCTACAAATCGCATCTCATTGGCAGGTTTACTCAGAAGGAACATTTCTGTTATCATTCCCGGTTGAATATCGTATTTCATCAACTTTGAACAAATAGCAAAAGTTTCGGCATCGACATTGGTATTAAGAAAATTATCCGTATCGTTAAGTATGGAAGTGTAGACCGCCTTAGCTAAATACTGAGCAGATTCAGGGGGTAGAGCATCGATCTCATTTTCGAACATTTTAAAAAGAATTGCACCCACACTTACAGTGTCAGTGTCTATATAAGTTTCCGAATCCGGGATCATCTCGCCCAGGATATGATGATCGAAAGAAATAACCTTTTGAGAGAAAGGAATAAGAGGTTCACATCTGCCAACCCGCTCTTTTTCGTGGCAATCAAGTATGATCAAAAGATCGTATCTCAGGTTTTCGGAGAATACTATAGTTCTTCTCTCACCATCCAGAAAATCATAAACAACAGGAATTGGTTCTTCTAAAATAACATCGGCTTTCTTGCTCCTGCAGGCAAGTAATTCCTGCATCGCCAGAGAAGCACCCAGACCATCTCCATCCGGCGTTTTATGAGTAATTATTCCAATAGAATCATACTTGCTTATAGCTGCATTAAAATGCTGCTTCATGATAACTAATTCTCTAATTCTCATTTTTATTCTCATTATGGATCATGGAAAACAGGTCATCCAGGTGGCGTGCTTTTTCTTCTGTAGTATCATATTCAAAGAAGAGTTCGGGAATTATGCGCATAAATTTTGCTGCTGCTATTTCGCGTTTTATAAATCCAGCACTTTTTTTAAAAGCTGTTGCAACTGCATTTTTATTGTTTAGATCGAGGTGAGAATAGTAGATTCTGCATTGCGAAAGATCATTGGAAAGCCGAATATGAGTGACTGTGACCATCGCCAGGTTCTTATCGCGAAGCTTAAAATTAACTACAGTGCTGATCAATTTTAATAGTTCGCTTTCCAGCCGTTGAATACGTATTCGAGCCATTAATATCCCGGATTATTTGCTAAGTTTCCTAATTACTTTTTCTACTATATAATTTTCGATAACATCATTTTCTTTGATGTCATTATATCCTGTAATACCAATACCGCATTCAGAACCAACCTTCACTTCATCCACTTCATCTGCGTAGTGTTTCAAAGAAGAGAGCTCACCTTCATGGATCATGATATCATTCCTGTAAAGACGCACTTTCCCGGTGTTTTTAATTGTACCCTTTTCCACTGCCACACCGGCAATAGTACCTACATTCTTAATCTTAAAAACTTGTTTGATTACAGCGCTTCCCAAAAATACTTCTTTCAGTTCAGGAGCAAGAAGACCCTGCATAGCCAATTCAATATCTTCGATCGCTTCGTAGATCACCTGGTAAAGTTTTATTTCTACTTTCTCGTCTTCCGCCAGTTTTTTGGCTATACTGTTCGCACGAACATGGAAACCGATAATAATAGCATCGGATGCAGCAGCAAGATTAATATCCGCTTCGTTTATACCACCCACAGCTTTATGGATAATATTAACGATTACTTCATCTGAACTGAGTTTCTGAAAGGAATCGCATAATGCTTCCACTGAACCGTCTGTATCGCCTTTAACAATTAATTTGATCTCGGACATTTCATGTTCTTTGATCTTCTGGAACAGATTATCAAGGTTGGTTTTGCTCTGATATTTTTCACGTTCACGACGGATATTCATTCTCTCGGAACTGATCTGACGTGCGGTTTTTTCATTTTCTACCTGATTCAGTATATCTCCTGCTTTGGGAACGCTGTTCAATCCATAGATCACAGCTATATCGGAGGGTTGAATTTTCATAATTTCATTACCACGTTCATCTTCCATTTTACGCACTTTCCCATAAGTGGCACCACATACAATACTGTCTCCTTTCTTCAGGATCCCTTCCTGTAACAGGATAGTAACGATAGTACCCATGCGCTGATCTTTCATCGATTCAATGACAATACCTTTTCCATGTACTTTTTCAGGAGCTTTGAGTTCCTTCATTTCTGCCGTGAGAAGAATGGCATCCAATAATTCATTAATACCTTCTCCTGTTTTAGCAGAACATTGTGTCCATAGAACATCACCACCATAGCCTTCCAACATAACATTCTGTACCATCATGTCTGAAATTGATTTATCGACGTTGGCATCTTTCAGGTCGATCTTATTTATTGCAATGATAATAGTAACTCCGGCTGCTTTGGCATGATCGATTGCTTCGATAGTCTGCTTCTTTACACTTTCATTAGCAGCAACAACGATCACAGCAATATCGGTTACATTGGCTCCTCTTGCCCTCATGGCAGCAAAAGCCTCATGCCCGGGAGTGTCTAAGAACGTTATTTTCCTGTTGTCATATTCCACCTGGTAAGCTCCAATATGTTGTGTAATTCCACCAGCTTCCCCTGCTACAACATTTGTAGATCGTATCCTGTCCAAAATAGCTGTTTTACCATGATCTACATGTCCCATCACAGTTACTATCGGCGGTCTATGCACCTTTTCAATATCCGGTTTTTCCTCAATTTGTTCCTGTAATATTTCGGTGCCATATTCTTCCTGGAATTCTACATCAAATTTGAATTCATGGCAGATCATCTCCAGTGATTCTTTGTCCAAACGCTGATTTATAGTAACCATCTGTCCCATCATAAAGAATTTTGAAATGATATCCGTGGCAGAAACATTCATTAATTTTGCTAATTCACTTACAGAAGTAAATTCACTTATGACTATCTTAATATCACCAGGTTCTATGTCTTTATCTTCTTTTTTGTATTTCTTTTTCTTAGACGTGGAAGATAGAGTCTTACGAATATTCTTGGTGATTTCAGCTTGTTCTGTTTCAGTAGGAATGAATTTCTTTTTCCTGCCACCCTTCTTAAGACTTTTCAGTTTAGCTTGTAAATGCTTGTTTTTTTCTTCGTATTTTTTCCCTGTAGTTTTTTTATCATCTCTGAATTTCTTTTCAGGAATAATATCTGGCTGTATTGGAGGAGCTTTGTAAACCTCATCTGCCACATATCTTTCCCCGGGTTTAGACGAAGATCTTGTCGTTCTTATTTCAGATTTCTTTATACTTTTTTCTACAAAAACGGGTATCTCTTCTCTCTTGGAAATTTCTATTTTTGCAAGTATGTCTTTTTTAGCTTCATCTTTCTTTTTGTCAGCCAGAATGATTTTCTTGTGAATAATCCTTCTATCTTGTTGAAGCTGTTTAACAGCACTCATTTCTTCATTGAACCTAGCACGCAATTTTTTTTCTATTTCATCATCTACTGGACTCATGTGGCTTTTTACTTCAACACCTAAATCGCCAAGGTGTTTTTTCAAAGCCGCAGTCGATATTTTGAATTCTTTTGCCAGTTCATGTACTCTGATAGACATAATTCCTCCGGGCTAAACAATTAAGCTCAATATTCCCTTTGCAAAATTCGAATCATTTACAGTGATAATTCCAGTTTCACGTATTTTAAATGTACTCCCAAAATTCTTTTTGGTACTTAATTCTATACTCTTCACATTATTAGCTTGAACCATTTCAATCAGATTTTTCCGAGTATTATGGGAAAGGTCGGAAGCATAGATCACAAGTTTTGCATGAGAGCTAAAACAGGAGCGCTCACAAGCATCAAAGCCAAACTGCATTTTACCTGCCTTCCTGGCTAAATGCAATAAATTTAAGATCTTATCTTCCATCTTCAATCCTCTTTGTTTTCTTCAAATATTTACTCAACCACTTTTCCAGTTTCAGTAAACATTCATTATTATTACAAATATAATAACCACGGCATGCCAATTTTTTCCCCATATCGAATACAATTTCTCTATCGATAATAGCAAACCGCATTAACTCATCCTGTCTTGTTTTATTTTTGCAAATCACACAGCTGCGTTCGGGTATATGCCCTGCTTTGGATGATCTGTTCGGCATTAGAAATACTTTGATGATTCCTTGATCTTAGTAGCTGTTTTTTTGCCCAGACCTTCCAGGTTGCATAATTCTTCAGTGCTGGCTTCATAAATATCCTGAACAGATGTATAACCGTGCCTTTTCAGGACATCTGCAATTTTGGAGGTTACACCGTCAAGATCACTTACATGGCTGGTGATCCTTCTTTCTTCGGAAATCTTGTCTTCAAATTCTTCTTCCGTATATATATCGAGTTTGAAGTCAGTTAATTTTGCTGCCAGTTTTACATTTTTTCCCTTTTTCCCGATAGCCAGGTTTTTATTGGTATCATTCACGATGACACGGGCAAATTTTCCTCTTTCAGCTAAATAAACTTTCTCGACGAGATCCGGTCCAATAGCGTTGGCTATCAACTGCTCGGGAGATTCATCCCACAGGACGATATCGATCAACTCGCCATTTAATTCTTTTCGAATGGATTCGATACGAACACCATGCGGACCAAGACAAGCTGCAGTAGCATCTATCTGGCTATCCAGTGAATGAACCGCTACTTTTGTTCGCATACCTGGTTCACGAACGATCTTCTTAATTTCTACTTCACCTGCATTGATCTCCGGTATTTCTGCTTCAAATAATTTCTTTACAAATTCTGGCCTGGTTCTGGACAAAAGAACTATAACATCATTCTTGCGTTTACGAATGTTTATAACATAGGCACGGATCATTTCACCTATTTTGTAATACTCATCCTCGATCTGTTCATCTTTTGAGAGAAGGGCATCCGCATAGCCGATGTCAATCAGGTATCCATTATAATCATCTTTGCTTACCTTACCCGAAACAATCTGATGTTTCTGGTTCTCATAATCGTACATAATGCGGTCTTCTTCCAGTACTTTGATCCTTTCCAGGATAGCTTTACGGGCATTTTTTATTACTTTAGGCTCAAAATCGGAAATAGGAATAACAACAGGAAATGTATTACCCAATTCGAGATTTTCATCGTACATTCTGGCTTCTTCCAGAGATATCTCACCCAGTGACATATCGCGTTCCACCACGATCTTATTGAACTTGGCAGCTACCTTGTTTGAATCAAAATCAGTTATTATTTCTAAATCATTTTCAATTAACAGCTTCTTAGAAATAGCCTGATATAAACCATCTTTAATGATCTCTGCCAGCTTGTCTTTATCAAGTTGTTTTAAACTTGCTAATTCAGACAGAGAACCCATTAAGTTTAAACTCATAACTACTCCTTTCCAATCTATTTCTTATAATCAAAATAGGTTCTTGCTTTTTTTATCTGGGAAAATCTTATTTCACAGTTCTGTCCGTCAAACTCCATCTTAATGGAATCCGGAAGAACTTCCAATAAAGTTCCGATCTCTGTTTTGCTTTTTTCATTATAACTGAAAGTGATCTTAACTTTTTCTCCAATTGCACTTACATAATGTTTCTTCAGCTTCAGGTCTCTTTCTAATCCGGGCGAGGAAACTTCCAGAAAATAACGCTCTTCGATAAAGTCTTCTTCTTCCAGAATATTAGAAATTTTATTGCTTACGATCTTACACACATCGATAGTTACTCCACTTACCTTAGTGATATAAATCACTATGATCAAGCCTTTTGCTGCTCGTTTCAGTTCCACGTCGTAAAGAGCGACATTTTGCTGAGCACAGATCTCTTTTGCTATCTGTTCGATCCTTCCAATCATAACTTATCCTTACATCAAAACACACATTATACTAATAAACCACTGAATAACAGTGGTTTCGCATACAAATCAAAAAAATGCTGACTTTATCGTCAGCGTGATAATATGCGTCTTTTTCCTTCTAAACTCGGTTTAGAAAAAAATTCACTATCTTTCTGTCAAGCGTAATCTATTATGTGAATATATTATTATAATTGTTTTGACAAATCAAATTCAAAATAGATTCTTAATCCTGATCTATCGGAGGTAAGAATGAAGTATAAAGTTGGAGTATGCCAATTTGGACCAAAACTATTTGATATTGATTACAATCTAAACAGAATGAAGAAGCTCTTAGAACCAGTTAATGCAGATCTGATTGTGCTTCCCGAACTTGCAGCATCCGGTTATCTTTTTAATAATACAAAAGAATTAAAAAAAATGTCTGAATCTTCCAGGGATGGACATACAGCAAAGCTTTTTAAAAAATTAGCAAAAGAAAAAAACACCAGTTACGTTGTGGGATTTGCTGAAAAAGCAGATGATAAGTTTTTCAACTCGGCTATGTTGGTAAATCCTGATGGTAGCATATTTATCTATCGTAAAACACAGCTTTTTTTTGAAGAAAAAAAATGGTTTGAACCGGGCAATACAGGTTTTAAAATATTCAAGGCAAAAAGAGGAATACAAATTGGAATGATGGTATGTTTTGATTGGATCTTCCCCGAATGTGCCAGAACATTAGCTTTGAAAGGAGCACAAATAATTGCTCATCCTTCCAACCTGGTTTTACCCTGGTGCCAGCAGGCAATGATAACCCGTTCCATAGAAAACCGGGTCTTTTCTATAACTGCAAACCGCACGGGAACTGAAAGAAATGCTGAAAAAGAATTAACATTTACAGGAATGAGCCAGATCATCAATCCCAGAGGAGAAATTATTAAAAGATTAAATGAGTTTGAAGAATCCGTTGATATTGCAGAAATAGATCCGGAAGAAGCAAATGATAAAAAAGCTACTGTACATAATGATGT
This sequence comes from Candidatus Cloacimonadota bacterium, assembly GCA_030668345.1. Lineage (GTDB taxonomy): Bacteria > Cloacimonadota > Cloacimonadia > Cloacimonadales > TCS61 > JACNIV01. Next base: position 11,491 of record DAOUUD010000029.1, read on the forward strand.
ATTTACAGATAGAAGAACGGAGATGTATGAATTATGAAAAAACATCACATAACATTGATCCTTTTTTTTCTTATCCTGGTCTTAAGTTTCTTTTTAAACAAACCGATGAAAGTTATCTATGTGAAAACATCCTATCATCTGGAAAAAATATTCCGCAAACCACAAAAATCACTAATCGTTCGACTGGCACCTGGTAAATACAATTTAACGGCTGTATCTTTTATCGATTCTACCTGCGGAAACTGCCAGGAACCCGATACACCTGTATCTGCAACTTACGGATTGAAAATCTCAGGTAAGAATATAACAATATCCGGTCCGGAAGACCGTTCTGCTGTTATCTATACGAATTCCGGTTATGGTCTGTACATCAAAGACTGCGAAAAAGGCATACTGGAAAACTTAACTATTACCGGTGGCATTCGCGATTCTGCTGCTTTTGCCAGCGATGCTGCAATTGTTGTTTCAAACAGCAGTGTTACTATCAGGAATAATAAGATAACCGGTAACCTGGGAGATTCACTGATGATAGCCAAAAATATTTCCGGTATTATGGGGATCTGCGGAAGGGAAAACTCTGTTCTTACCATTATTAACAACGAAATATCGGGTAATTCCTGGGATGGCATTGCACTCTATCGTGATTCCGAAGCTGTGATCGAGGAAAATATCATCGATGGCATCGATAAGGCACGCGGCAATATTCCCGGTGGTGGAAGAGGAGTTGCCATCGGGGTAACCTGGAATGCAAAAGCACGCATTGCTAATAACCTGATCCGTCGTTACTGGAAAGGTATAGGAATATTTGTGGATGCCCGTGTAACCGCTCGCAGCAACATATTGGAAGATCTTATTACCTGGGGTATAGCATTATGGGATGCCGATAAAGGTGAGCCTTTCGCTGAAATTTCCAACAATATCATCTATAATACCGGAGCAATGGGTGCTTCTATCACTTCGCATACAGAAAAAAACCCGGGTTATTTCAGCGGTAATATTATAATTCAAACCGCCCGGGATTCAACCTACGACTCTCCCGAATATTATGGCTATCAATGTGCTCTGGCAGAACACTCGATCCCGGAAAACTTTCTAATAGAGAATAACCTCTTTTATGAAAACCGCCGTGCTACCGACGATCTGCCCGACTACGATATTGGAGTTACCAGATTCTTTAAGGAGTTACGCTTGAGAAAAGAATGGATAAAGAAGATACCTGTACTTGAAAAATCGGAGTTTTATCAGGAATTTATGTGATTTGACATATTCCTTTCAAATCCCCAATCGCTCTCTCTGCTAATTTTTCCTTCTTTAATCTTTTATCTTTGATCTTTTCTTTAAGTGGTGGCAGCAAACCGAAGTTGGCATTCATGGGTTGGAAGTTCTTGTTTTCTGTAATCAAATGTCTCCAGAGTTGACCGGAGATAGTGGTTTTTGGAAGTAACTCGACCAGCATGGTCGAACTTTTCTTCTCGTTCCCACGACAGCCATGCGGCATCGCGTGGAAGCCCTCTTTGAGAATGCCAAGTTTCTGCAAAACTCCTGTTTTGCTCGAAACATTTTTCATATCCATTATTGATAACAAACC
>DAOUUD010000204.1 GCA_030668345.1 Candidatus Cloacimonadota bacterium
ACAATAAGGTTAAATGAATAAAAAAGTATTCCTTCTGATATTAGCACTATTTAGTTTTAGAAGCGTTGCTGCAAACGTATTTCTACCGGCTATCAGCCTGAAGGGATATGCTCATGTGGAAGGTAACGAGATCGATTTCTATAAGCTTCACAAAGGATATTCTATCACCAGTGCTCCCAGGAATTTTTTCAGTGGAATTCGGATCACTACAGAAAAAGAGATCGATTTTGAAGAAAAAACCGTTAAACTTCAGGTCAAATATAACCAGATAGAATTATATCCTCCCGTCTACATTTCGCTGGATAGTTATGTACAAAATAATTTTAAAAAATTATATCGCGATATATTAAAAGCAAACAGCAGAGAATTGCTCAGCACTACAGACAGATCGGAGAGTGCGGGACTTATCCCGGAGATCATTATAGAGCTTCCTAAAATCGCTCTTCCCAAAGCTGTTCGCAGATTCATGGGAAATAAGGCCGGTCGTCTTAGCCTGGATGGAAACCAGAAATTAACCTTTGCCGGCAGCAGCTCTTCCCGCTATGATCCCGGCACTGAAAAGAAAAAAAGAAATAATTTTGATCTGGAGATAAGACAGGACCTGAACCTTCGTCTGAAAGGAACTATCGGCGAGAAAATTCATGTTAATATCAATCATCAGTCCAGTTCCGAAAGTGATGTAATTGTCGTACCAACCGAGATAAACATTAACTATGAAGGCGTAGAAGACGAAGTTGTAAAACGTATTGATGGCGGAAATATCTCTCTGGCTTTGACCGGCTCCAGGCTTTTCAGTTACAGTACCTCTTCAGAAGGTTTGTTTGGTATAAAAACGGAATTGGAAGCCGGTAACCTGGAAATTACAACCATCCTGGGAAAAGATGAAGCCCAAAAAAGTACTCAAACCTGGCGTGGAGATTCTCAGGCAGATTCTACTGTGATAGAGAGCCGTAATTATGTGAAGCGTACGCATTATTTCATCGATCAACCATCTTCATTATATCAATTGTACAATGAAAGCATTGGGCAAGAAGGTGTTGATTATCCCATGGGTTGGAAAGACAATGCTATTGTGCTGGAAAATGGTAAATGGATATTAACTCCAGCAGGAGCTGCTGCTTTACCGAATCCTGAAGAAAAACTTACGGTTTATATTGATGATGGCTATGCTAATAACAACCAGACAACTATTGAAGGAAGAGAAATAGACTACGATGTTGTTTATTATTTTGATGTTCTGATAGAAGGTTCTGATTACGTTGTTGATTATGATGGTGGGATCATTACCTTGACCCTGACTAATACAATAAGTAAACTCTATACCGTAGGGATAACCTATACCCCAATGGAAGGAGAAATTGTAGGTGACGACTCATCTGTGCCGGTGCAGGTGAAACTGCTAAAAAAAAGCAACCAGGATTTCACTAACGATCTGGAATATTGGAACCTGACTGTTCGCAATATCTACAGCCTGGGAATGCAGAATATCCGTAGTGACGGCTTTGATCTTAATATTTATTCGCTCAACCCCAGCAATGAACCCATTTACAATATTCCTTCCGCTCTTGTACCATCAGGTATTGGGCAAACAAGCTTAATATACAATGATTACCTAAGGTTGGATACGAATGCAGACGGTGTGATAAATGGAGATGATGCACCAATACACCTGGATTCCGGTCATATCATATTTCCATTTATCAAGCCTTTTTATGCTCTTGAGGACAGCTTGATCTATGAGGATGAGGAAGCAAATTATACGGAATTTAATAATTATATTTCTGTTAAAGGTCAAATCGGACGTGACCAGGTTTCTCTGGGGCAAATGAATATTCTGCCGGGGAGTGTGATTATTAAAATTGGTCCCAATAAAACCGAACTGACGGAAGGTATCGATTATCTTGTCGATTACGATTTTGGCATGATCACTTTTCTCGTTTCGGAAGCCAAGAATCCCGATATAGATATTTTTATTGATTACCAGTTTAAACCATTGTTCTCGGTAGAAAGTAAGACGATCATGGGTATTCGTGCCGATATGCGATTCAATCAGAATCTAAAGGTAGGCGGAACATTTGTCTATCAGTCTGAAAAAGTAAAGGAAGACCGACCAAAGATCGGTAATGAAAACCGCAGTATCATCCTGGCTGATATCGATGGTGAACTGGAATATGAACTGCCTTTTATTACAAAGATAGTCGACTGGTTTCCACTGATAAAAACAGATAGTAAATCGACTGTTAATATTTCAGGAGAAGTAGCTATGAGTCTTCCCAGAATTTACGGCAGTTCCAAGCAGCACGACAAAAAAGAAGCTTACATCGATGATATGGAATCTATTCTGGACACCTATCCTCTGGGAGTAACCAGGGTAACCTGGGATCCGTCCAGCCGTCCGGCAGAATTCCCGGATGGAAACTATATCAATTTTGGAAAAGCTGCTATAAATTTCTATAATCCGCAGGACATATATGCCAGGGATGTATACGATTCGGGATCTCTTACTGAAAAAGAAGAGAGAGAAAAAGTTTCTGTGCTTGCCTGCAAGATCAAGCCACTGGAACTTGGAATACCCGGAATGGAGATGAAACACTGGTCTGGTGTTATGAAATATATCGGGAATGAAATCGATTTTTCTAAAAAGCGCTATATTGAGATATTGGCAAGAGTAGATACACTGAATTATAATCAAACTTCAAAACCGGTTATTATGCATATCGATATTGGCGAGATAAGCGAAGATTTTTACCGTCCTGGAGAGAGTGATAAACCCGACAAAGAAGATGGTTTGCTGGTAAATGGAATACTTCAGAATGTAGACGGTATCCTGGATGCCGGCGAGGATATCGGACTGGATAGAATAGCAAATGGCGAATCCGGAGATGATCCTGATGATAATTACGATAACGATGAGGTTACAATTAATGGCGAGGTAGAATATCCAAAGATCAATGGAACAGAAGGAAACGACAAACTTGATACCGAAGACCTCGATAATAACGGTAGTTTAAATACTGCTGATATTTATTTTGAGTATTCTGTTTGCCTTAATGATGGCGAAGAATTCCTGGAAAGTGAATATAAGGGATGGAGATTGTACCGCATTCCATTGCATGATCCCGAGAATTATCGGACTATATCAAATGAACCCGGGAAAGTTCCCAATATAAAGAAGATAAGTTATGCCCGTCTCTGGTTTGAAGTGGAAGACAGTACAAGAGTGAAGATTGTATCTATAGGTGTAGTAGGCAATAAATGGG
>DAOUUD010000035.1 GCA_030668345.1 Candidatus Cloacimonadota bacterium
AGATGGATATCGAAGCCTGACTTTCAGTCTGATTTTCAGCTCCGATACAAAAACCTTGACGGATGACTATATAAATAATATTCTACAAAAAGTTATTGAGAAATTAAAAAGTGACTTCAACATTGAGATGAGGTAGTATATGGAAGAAAAACCAGTTTTATCTCTGGATGAAAAGATCCAGAAATTAATAAATAATTATACCGAACTTAAAACCAAATATGCTGACCTGGTTGTACAAAAAGCAGAAATAGAAAAAGCCAATTCCGAATTAAGTGAATTCAAATCTCAGAACAGCGGGAAATTAGAAGAACTCCATGAATCTTTTAACAAACATCAGGAAGAGATTGAATTTCTACGTAATGAAAATCGAAATTTGAGATCCCAGGTGGAAAAATACGAAAACAAAATGAAAGAGGCTTCTTCCAAAATCGATAGTATTTTTGGTCAGTTAAGTGATCTTTAACTAAAATGAAATCTATAGAGATCGAGTTATTAGGCAGGAAATATTTCTTTAGAAGTGATAACCCTGAAAAACTTCAGGAAACAGCAAGGTATCTCGAATCTCAATTGGAAGAATTAAATAGCAGGTTCAATACAGTAGATCAGAATAAACTGTTTGTTCTTTATGCTTTAATGATAACAGAAAAATATTTATCAACGATCGAAAATAATAAAGAACTAAACAAAGAGTTTGAGCAGATAACCAATATGCTCAATAATCAGGTTCTGGAAAACGAAGCATAACGCCTGCGGTATTCGTGATATTATTTTTGTTTTTGAACCAATTACGAACGGGAAGTCGAGCCATTTGCGGCGCACGAGCCGGACATGATTCGGATGTGTAAAGCAGATAAGGTAGACATCCACCTTGTTTCCGGTTCGCTAAAACAATAATACACGGTACTGCGGGTTAATATAAATTTTAAAAAAGAGAGGTTAACAATGCAATATATATATATCCTGGCAGGATTTGCCATAGGTATCATTTTTGCTCTTATCATCAGCTATGTAAAAAAAACAACTGCAGATAAGAACATACTTAAATCTAATGAACTTGCAAAAAAAATCATTGATGATGCAAGTAATGAATCAGAGAACCTGAAGAAAACAGCCGTGCTGGAAGCTAAGGAAGCCTGGTATAAAACCCAGAAAAACTATGAAGACGAAATAGCACAGCGAAAGAAAGAAATCTACGTTCTGGAAAAGGAATACAATGAGAGAGTATCAAGTTTGGATAAACGCCTGGAAACTCTGGATAAAAAAGAGACTAATCTCCAGGAATTTGAAAAGAAGATAAAAACCGAAGAAACTGAAATTCAGAATAAGAAAGGTGAATTGGATAAGCTGATCGAACAGCAAAATTCAAAGCTTTCTGAAATTGCCAAGTTATCTCGAGAGGAAGCGATCCAGATACTCAAGAACAATCTAAAAAATAAAGCTCGTAATGAAGCTGTGAAAGAAATTCGTCAGATAGCGGAACAAACTAAAGCGGAAGCAAACAAACTTGTTGCAGGTATCCTGTCTACAGCGGTTCAAAGAATGGCTGTTGATTATGTATCGGAATCCACAGTTTCTGTAGTTTCACTTCCTGATGACGAAATGAAAGGACGCATAATCGGGCGTGAAGGAAGAAATATCAGAGCATTTGAAAAAGCTTCTGGTATCGACCTGATCATCGATGACACACCGGAAGCAGTCGTACTCTCCGGGTTCGATCCTGTAAGAAGAGAAATCGCCCGTCTTTCATTGGAAAAACTGATATCCGACGGTAGGATCCATCCTGGCAGGATAGAACAGGTTATAGAAAAAACCTCCAAGGAAATGGATGAGAATCTTGTTGAGATCGGTGAAAAAGCCTGTATGGAAACCAATGTTCATAATATTTCCCCGAATCTTGTCAAATTGATCGGCAGACTTAAATACAGAACCAGTTACGGTCAGAATATTCTTCAACATTCGATCGAATCTGCCTGGATTTGCGGTATCCTGGCTACTGAACTTGGATTGGATCAGGAATTAGCCAGGCGCTGCGGATTTCTGCATGATTTAGGAAAAGCAATCGATCATGAATATGATGGCTCACATGCAAACCTGGGTGCCAATGTTGCCCGGAAAAACGGCGAAAGTAAAATAGTTATAAACGCTATCGAAGCACATCATGAAGAAGTTGAATATCAAAGCGTTTATGCAGTTCTTACGCAGGTTTCCGATGCCATTTCCGGTGCCCGTCCCGGAGCCAGAAGGGAAATGCTGGAAACCTATATGAAGCGTCTTTCCAAAATGGAAGAAATTGCAAATTCTATTGATGGTGTTAATAAATCTTTTGCTATTCAAGCTGGAAGGGAATTGCGTATTATTGTTGATCCAGTTTTGGTTGACGATAAGAAAACTGCTTATATTGCGTCTGATATTGCTGAAAAAATTGAGCAGGAAATGCAATATCCCGGACAGATAAAAGTGATGGTTATAAGGGAGACCCGACATACTGCGGTGGCAAAATAATGAATATTCTCTTTATTGGTGATATTTTCGGCTCACCGGGCAGGAAAATAATTCAGGAAGAACTACCCCGCTTGAAAGAAGAATTTTCTGCAGATATTACAATTGCCAATGGAGAAAATGTAGCTCACGGGAAAGGCATTACAGAGAAAACTGCTTTGCCTCTATTCGATGCGGGAATCGATGTATTTACAAGTGGAAATCACCTCTGGGATAAACGTGAATCACTGGATTATTTGAAAATTGAAAAAAGGATCATTAAACCCCTGAATGCAATGGCAAAAACTATCGGTCATGACAGGTTCTTTAAAACTGCTCCCAATGGAGAAAAATTAGCGATCATCTGTTTGATAGGACAAGCTTTCATGCCTCCGATCGATTCACCTTTGAACACATTGGAAAAAATACTTCCCGAAATAAGAAAAGAAACAAATAATATCCTGGTGGATTTTCATGCGGAAGCCACTGCAGAAAAACGGGCTATTGGTTACTATTTTGATGGTAGAATCAGTGCTCTTATTGGTACACACACTCATATCCAAACTGCCGATGAAGAGATCCTTCCCAATGGTTCCGGATATATTACCGATGTGGGAATGACCGGTCCTCATGATTCAGTGATCGGTATGAAAAAAGAGATTATCCTGGAAAAGATGACAACTGGAATGCCACAGAAATTTGATGTGGCTGATGACGGTTTGCAGATCAATGCTGTCTTCCTGAAGATTGATGAAAAAACAGGGAAAACCCTCGAAATAAAAAGAATTCGCAGGAAATATTAATGCCAGATAAACTGACCGGTAAACCGGTAGCAAAAGAAATTTATGCTAAGATAAGATCCAAAATTGAAGATCTGAATTTAACTCCTAAACTTGTTATCATAATGATCGGGGAAGATCCGGCTGCACAATATTATGTTCAAAACCTTGAAAAAAGAGGTTTAAAAATTGGCATAATAATTGAAACAAAAACTTATGGAACAGATATCACCCAAACTGAGATCCTGAACCAGATTGATGATCTAAACCAGGATGATTCAGTACACGGAATAATGATCCAGAAACCACTTCCATCTCATCTTGATGAATCGGAGATCGTTATGAAACTTTCACTGGAAAAGGATATGGATGGGTTTCATCCCATAAACATGGGAAATCTTATACTGGAAAAAGAAGGTTACCTACCCAGTACTCCTACTGCGGTTTTAGAATTATTTGATTTCTATAATATTGAAACATCTGGAAAAAATATTGTGATCATTGGCCGAAGTAATATAGTAGGCAAACCGTTGGCTAACTTGCTATTGCGAAAAAACAAAACAGGCAATGCCACAGTAACTGTTTGCCATAGTAAAACAGAAAATTTATCAGAGATCACAAGAAAAGCAGATATTCTGATTGCTGCTATAGGCAAAGCTTTTTTTGTAACAGCAGATATGATAAAACCAAATTCTATTGTAATAGATGTGGGAGTAAACCAGATCGATGATCCCGAAAAAGGACATCGTTATGTAGGCGATGTAGATTATGAAAACTGTTTTCACAAAGTCTCTGCCATTACTCCTGTTCCGGGGGGAATAGGAACTATTACAACTGCTGTCTTGTTGAGAAATGTTCTCTCTGCAGCCCAAAAAGCTAATTAAAAATGATAATTTTGTTGACGGAAAATCTCTTATATTTAATTAAAGTTCAAATGAAATAATATTATAATATAATAAAATTGGGGGAGGATTGAATGTTTAAGTTTAGAAACGCTGCAATTATTATTGCTGTCCTATTAGTTTTGCTTCTTATTTTCAGCGCTTGTGGCAGAAAAGGGTCATTAGAAACAAACATTAAACCGACGATCAGTATTACTTCGTATGAAGGTGTTGAAGAACCTGCTTTAATTGATTCTATTTCACCAGCATCTTTCCAGCAAAAGATTTATTGGGAAGCTTCTGATGAAGATGGTGTAGTAGACAAATATGCATTCAGAGTTGTGGATGAAGATATGCAACCATTTAGCAATATCCAGGGAGATATTATTGGTACTCCTGGCTATGAGATTGTTGATGAAAATGGTTGGGTTTATCATTATCAAACTGGTGCAGATGAAACTATTCCGCTTGAACTTTCGGATAGTAAGACAATCTGGACAGATCAGGTTTATGCTATTATCAATTTCCCGGCAAACCAAGATGGAGACAGTACAGATGTAACGAGTGTATTTGAGGTAAAGTGCAAAGATAATTTAGGTGAAGAGTGTGAAGAATCTGCTATAAAATATTTTCATGTGAATTCTTTGAAGCCTAGTTGTACTGTTCGTTCTACAAAGGGTGATATTGCTGGAAAAACTATCGGTATTGGTATAGTTTTCAGTTTTAATATCATTGACAAAGACCAATTTGTTGGGTCCATTCCAGATTATTTTCTATTTAAGTTAGATAAAAAAGATCTTCTCGGTGCACTGATCACTGGAGATGAAGGTTATTCAGATATTGTCTGGACTACAAAATACGAAAGAGACATTGAGGAATATGAAGTTACACTGGACGATTATGAAGGAACCAGGGCTGCATTGAAACTGAATAACATTGAAAATAGTGTGCCACAGGATTCTACTTACATCACAGCCTGGGCTGTAGATTTGGCAGGTATCGTCTCTGACTCGGTAACAATTTCCTTTATTGTTAAGGAAGGTTTTTATCCGGGCACATTAATCTATAACGGTATAAAACAAGGGAATATCGAACCTGGTAATAATTTATTTGCGCTTGGTGCAAATCAATTTGTTACATACATTGATGCATCTCTTGGTCGTTTGATCCCAAGTGTAATGACGTTAGAAGGAACTCATTACTCTACTCCGTTCTGGATAAGTAAAGACGGAGAATATACGGCTATCCATTCTAATGATATGAAGATTTACATGAAGTGGGGTTATTATGGAGAATATCAAAATAATAGCCCAAATCCTCCAAATAAAAAAAATGCTAACGTTCTGGATGAAAGAACCGGCAAGCAATATTTTTCTGAAATCAGATTTTATGATTTAAGAATGGATGGAGAAGCTTACTACTATGCACCATTACCTGGCTCAGAATTTAACATTCTTGATGAAGAAACCGGGAAAGAATGGCTTCGCGTACCTGTGAGTCATGCAATTGCTCAGCAAACGATTATAACAGGCTTGTCTTCAGGCATTCACCGTTTTGAAGTTCGCCCTGTTGACCTTCAGAATGTCCCTGATAAAACACCCTCAGAATTTATATTTAATTTGTTTGCACCTGTACCTTTTAATGAAAAAGAAGGCATTTTGATTTTAGATGATTCTGATGATAATTTGATGATTTCCCCTGAAGCTTATGTGGATTCTTTATACCAGGAATACTACTTTGCAGATTACACAGGAAGAGTTGATTTCCTGGACAGAGCGTGGTTAGCGGTAAATATTAAAAATTCTAAATTTCATTTTGATAATGCAGAATTTTGTCCCACTGATCTTCAATCGTATAAAACAGTTATTTATCATAGTGATAATGTAATAAATAAAGGCGCTTTTGCAGAAGAATATGATGTTATCAATCTATATCTAAAAGGTGGAGGAAACCTTGTATTTAGTATAGGTGCAAACCTTCAAACTAATGTACTCCGTGATGTTAGAAACTGGGCATTTCCTGTTCTTGACCGTTATTTTGGAGTTGATAGTAGTGACGAAGAATCCATACTTATTTTAGAAAAAGATGGTGTAACAGCCTTAAACCCACCGTTCTTCAATTTGCCTTATTTTATTAAAGCTATACCAGATAATGGATTCACAGAAGAAATAGATCTTATGATACCAAGCTTTCATCCTTTCGTAAATATACATCCGGTGTTGCAGATTGAAGTTAATGCTATGGGACCAGTTGCTTATTTCGATGAATCCAAATTGGATGAAAATACAACGGTTATATACAGGTTTGGTTGTATATCTGCTGGTGATGGTCCACTCGATCCTGCCAATTATGAATATAATACCTATAATGAGCAACCTGTAGGATTGAAGCGACAAGTGGGAGAAAGTAAATGTTATGTTTTTAGTTTCCCGCTCTCTTATATGGAACCAGTTCAGGTAAAAGAAATGTTAAACCAGATTATTGATGAAATCGAAATAGTTCAGTAAGAGCTTAATATAAAGGAGAAATTATGAGAAGATCAACAATTATCCATATCCTGCTGGTAACACTTTTTCTTTCAATGATATTCATTTTTAGTTGTGAAGAAGATAATGGTACAGAGCCAGATATAGTATTTGAAAACGATTCAATTGATGTAATATTGATCGATAACTGGGACCTGTATGAATTTCATTATATAGATACAACCAATACTGGTGGAGGACATGTTGTAAGTAAAGTTACTAAACCTATTTCTATGAACCGAGATGCAGTTTGGTATCCAGTGTTTTTAGAAGAATTATACCTGATTATAGAGAGAACCTCAATTCGATTTCCTTTTGATGATATACTATATAGTTCAACCCTTGAAACAATAGACAGAGTGTGTATGAAAGACAATCAGTTGTGGACAGTAGACGAAGATGGAATTTATTCATATCATTATGATTATTATTATAATGATGAATCGGGTGCTCTCTGGATGAAAGAAGATATTATAGATACCCTTGCATTTGATCCAATTGCAATCTACACTCTGGGATATGATTTGTCTGAATTTTTACTTTTTTATAAAAGCAGTTCAGGACCGATGGTTATATTAATCGAACCTGAAAATGATATCTTAATTCCAAACGAAGATATTACTAACCTTCGTCCTAAATTCATGTGGTATAATTATCCCGGAGCAGAAGAATATCAGCTTCAGGTTGCCAGAGATACTCTCTTTGTGGAAGGTGTTGACCTTGAATTTGAAGAATTTGTTAATATTACTCAATATCAGGTACTAACAGACATGGAGAATTTCGTTACTTTTTATTGGCGTGTAAAAGCTGATAATTCTTATTGGAGTGAAGTGTGGCATTTTGGTACATTTTATGTAGTGGAATTGAATAGCCCAATCGATAATTCTTATCTTCATCTTAAACCAACCATTTCCTGGGATGATTATGATGGAGCTTCTGAATATACTCTGCAAATTTCACAGAATATTTATTTTCCAGAAGAAGACGTAATTACTGATACTACTGCCAATACGGATTATGTTCATAATGAAAACTTTGAAGCAAATGCTGAATATTTCTGGCATGTGAAAGCAGATAACTCTCAAGATAACTGGAGCGAAATCTGGTCATTTACTACCAGTAAAGGTGTTAGCCTTTCCGATCCTGCAGATGAAGAAACTGAAGTTGTCATTCCTGTTACATTTGAATGGAATGCACTTAATAATGCTGCCAATTACACTATCCTGGTTACAGAGGATTCATTATTTGGAACTACTATTATAAATGAAGTAATCACTGATAATGAATACACAGATACAGGAATATTGGAAGTTAATAAAGAATATTTCTGGACTGTAAATAGTGATGTAGCTGCATGTTGGAGCGACACATTGAGTTTCAAAACAAATATTTCACCTCTGTTGGTAAGTCCCCAAAATGAAGCTGTAGATGTTTCCGTAATAGTAGAGTTTAACTGGGAAAAATACAATGGTGCTTCCAATTATATTGTGCAGGCTGCTGAAGATCCAGGTTTTGCTGATCCACTGGTCGATTCCTATATTGAAGTTAGTGGTGACGATCTAATATGTGAAACTGCTTCCAAAATTGAATATGATGCTGATGACGTAGAGATCATAGAATTCATACCATTACTTGTGGAAGATTTTACAGCAAATACACAATACTATTGGCGTGTCCAGAGAGATAATCTTGAGTGGAGTGATGTATGGTCATTTACTACAAATGATCCTTCCGGGCAAGTTACATTAACAGCTCCTGTAAATGCAGATTCTACTATTGTACAATTGCAGGAATTTGAGTGGTCAACTTTCAGTGGAACCACTTTCTACCGTTTTGAATTATGTCATGAAGAAACCTTCACAGACACAATGTGGAGCAATATTATCACTGAAAGTAATAATTATACACTGAATGAAGATGAAAATGAAATGCTTTTATTAGGAGAAACATATTACTGGAGAGTAAGAAGTGACATGAGTGGATGGAGCGATGTCTGGTCGTTAACTGTTCGTGACGGGATTCCCTTTGATATAGAATTAACTAATACTGAAGATACTCCCCATAAGATCGATATGATCTGGAACATGAGTTCAGGTGAACATACAGCGATCTATATTGAAAGATCTATCGATGATACTACTTCCTGGGAAGAGATTGCCAGTCTTGTTGGAGATGCAGAAGATTATGCAGACCTTGGGCTGGAAGAAAATACGATTTATTATTACAGGTTTAGAAGTGAAAATCCACTTGGTTTCAGTGGTTACTCTGAACCAATAAATATTACAACATTAACCTTCTCATTTGATAACCCACCCACACTTGTTTCTGTAGATAGCGGAACTTTCTGGATGGGTGATTCACTTTTTACTGATGATGAACAACCCGTTCATGAGGTTACACTTACCAATTCCTTCCAGTTAGGAAAATATGAGATTTCTAATCTAGAATTCTGTGAAGTGTTGAACTGGGCATTGGGAAAAGGTAAGATCAAAGGTATTTATGCTGCAACATACAATTATGCAACTGATGCGATCAGCATTAATAGTGTAATCAGAGAAGATGGTGCAAGTGAAGTATACTACAATAATTTCGAAAATATTTTTAATATCGAAACCGGAATGGAAAATTATCCCGTTAATGATGTTCTTTGGTTTGGTGCTGCAAATTATGCAAACTGGTTAAGCCAGATCGATGGATTAACATCTCTCTACTCCAGTGGCATCAGCAACGTATCTTGTGATGTCTACGGAACGGAAGGATATCGCTTGCCAACCGAAGCAGAATGGGAATTTAGTGCTCGTGGTGGTAACAATAGCGGGAATTATACATACAGTGGTAGTAACAATGCAGATGATGTTGCCTGGTATATACAGAATGCTTCTGAACCACAACCTGTCGGAGGTAAAGCAGCAAATGAACTTAATACCTATGATATGAGCGGAAATCTCTGGGAATGGTGTAACGATAAATATGATGCTGAGTATTATTCATCAAGTCCCGGAACTAACCCAACAGGTCCAACGGGTAATATAAGTGGTATAACCAAGGTTGTTGTACGTGGTGGCAGTTGGGAATATGATGAGGATTTCCTGAGAAATGCTAATAGAAGTAATTGTAAGGCAAACCTGGATTATAGAGTAAATTCCAGCATAGGGTTCAGAATAGTTAAGATCAGTCCATAAAATTAACAATAAATAGAAAAAGCACCCGATTACTTCCGGGTGCTTTTTTTATTAGCAAGTCATACAATCATCTTTAGGACAGAATTTAATACACTTCAAACAATGAATACAACTGGGATCGGTGATATCTTTATATTTTGATATATCTATATTCATAGGGCAGTTTTTCGTACAGATACCACAATCTATACAAACTTCCCAATTTCTTTTGATCACATGTTTTTTAATGCCTGTTATTTTCCCAATAAATTGAAATATGTTCATCAAAGCAGCATAAGGACAAAGGTAACGACACCAGGATCTTTCAATAAAAAAGCCACCAACAAAAATTATAATTAGTGTAATTATACCATAAATTGATATCGATTCAGGAAAAGAAATAGCTACTACCGGACAAAAAAACATATATAAATATTGAATCAGAAATAATGCCATTATAAATGTAATAATTAATATAACATATTTAACTACTCCCAATATTCTGTGAATAGTTAAAGGAAGTTGAGTTTTTCTTTTTTTGGGATTAAGCTTAAATAGATATTCTTGAAGAGTACCAAGAAAGCAAATATAACCGCAGAATTTCCTACCAATAAATATGGTTGTAACAGCAATTAGAAGACCGATAACCACCATCTGTATGTAAACAAAATATCCATTTAAAGTCATTGTTCCAAAGCAGATGGTAGCATAAGGGCAAAATTGATGGCAAGTATGAAATTTATAGGGAATCAGGATCAGGATAAATATAACCCAGAGACCCAGGAAAATATTCTGGATTAGTTTTCTTATTGTAAATTTATTCATGTAAGCTACTCTCATTATGCATTTTAATACAACCCTTTTTTATAACAGCATTTATTTGTATTTCTGCTATTGAACCAGATGTGAATATATCATCGTGCAGGCAAATAAAATCTGCTTGCCTGCCAACTTTCAGAGTTCCAAGTCTGTCTTCATCAAACGATAGTGCAGCAGCATTTTTCGTATAAATTTCTACTGCCTGGTAAGCACTTAATCTTTCATTTTTATTGTGAATTCGAGTAGCAGCATCGATGCCTTTCAAGGCATTCATCTCTGTGATATACCAGTCCGAACTTCCTGTCAGCAATATTCCCCGTTTATAAATCGAAGCCAATTGGGTAGTTCTTAAAGTACGTTCTTTTCCCAATCTGTTTTCATATAATCCTCCAGGAATTGCCCAGAGTCTATCGAACATAGGCTGCATGATAACACTTACTTTAGCGGTTTTTTCTCTATCCAGGATATCTTCCGAAGTAAGCTCATTGTGAATAATAGCATGCCTCAAGTCTTTAGGATCATCTTTTTGGACTTTCTCATAAATTGTCAAAATCTGGGAAATTGCAGCATCACCAATGCAATGCACTGCAACTTGCAGGTTATTCTTATGCGCATCTTGAATAAAATTGGTCCAGGATTTACTGCTTCGGTAAAGAGTACCATAATTACCGGGTTCATCATTGTATGGTTCCAATAGTGCTGCTGTATGTGAGCCGAAAGAACCGTCTGCCAGAACACATCCACCGATTCTTGGAGAACCTATTTCCAATGCTTTAGTTACATCTGTGATTTGCGGATATAGTATGAATTCAACCGGGAATTGATGCAGGTTATCTTTAATCAATTTGTAGTGTTTTATATTTGAAAGTCCATCACCGATCATTGTGTGAATGGTTGTATGACCTGTATTCACAGCAGTATTTGCTGCTTTTTGATATATCTGCAGGATGCTCTCTTCGTCAAAATTACGGTGAAACCAGTTGGCAGTTTTTCCGTTTTCTCTTTTAGAAAGATATCCGTTAAAATTACCAGGAAGAGGTGTATCCCAATCAATAGATTGAGCTGCTTTTGAATTTATCACACAGGAATGACCGTCAACTCGTCTTAAAATTACAGGAGTTTCGGGAAAAACTTTATCAAGTTCGTATGCAGTAGGAAAACGTTTTTCTTTCACCATTCTTTCATCAAAACGAAAGGCAAATATTTTACCGCTTACAGCTTCTGTTTCAGACAGGATTGAGAAAACATCTTCCAAAGTAACAGCTTTTTCCAAGTCAGCTCCCAGGCTATATAATCCACC
>DAOUUD010000179.1 GCA_030668345.1 Candidatus Cloacimonadota bacterium
ACGGAAAGAGCCATCGTTACTCCCCATCCCGGCACGACTCGTGACTATCTGGAAGAAGCTATTTCATTGAACGGTTATCTGATCAGGTTCTTTGATACTGCCGGCATCAGAGATACTTCCGATGATATTGAAAAGATCGGGGTCCAGCGGTCTTACGAAATAATTAAAGAATCTCATAAAGTATTGTTTATAATCGATGGAAAAGAAAACCTGAAAGAATATAAAAAACTTGAAAAATTAGTAGAACCGGAAAGAATAATAAAAGTTCTGAATAAAGTTGACATTCTGAATAAGAAAGAACTCAAATCCTTTGAAAAAAATGATTATATCTCCTGCTCAACGATCCAGAAAAACGGATTACAAAAATTGAAGGAAGTACTTTTACGCGATATCGAGATATCTGAAGATGAGCTACAATTCGGCATCCTGACCAACACTCGCCAGATAGCTTTTGTGAAACGGGCTGCTGAATCAATTAAAAAAGCGTTAAGTTCCCTTCACAACGAAATGGGATTGGAATTCACAGCTTTCGACCTGAAAGAAGCCAGCACTGCATTGGAAGAAATAACAGGCAAAATAACTACCGACGATATTCTGAACCGGATCTTTGAGAATTTCTGCATCGGAAAGTAAAATTCCAGAATAAATTATTCAAAAAGTTTAACTATTTTGATAGTGGAGTGTAAAAATAGTTTGACTATTATTACAGTATATATTCTTTTGTTTTTGGAGATTATATGAAATATTATTATAGAACAATAGAAAAAAAACTAAGAGATGCTCTGGCTCGAAAAGAAGCAATCTTTATTTTAGGTGCACGTCAAGTTGGTAAAACTACACTTATGAAGCATCTTATGGAAGGATTTGCAGATAACACTACTCTTTATTTTGATCTTGAAAATCCATCTAATCTTTCCATTATCAATAAAGGAATTAATGAATTTCTTGCATTTCTATCTTCGCAAGAATTAGATAAAAGTGAAATTAATTATATATTTATTGATGAAATTCAATATGCCAATGATTTTTCCAGCTTGATCAAATATATTGTAGATCACTATTCAGACAGATATAAATTAGTGCTCAGCGGTTCATCTTCATTGCAGATCAAAAAAAAGTTCAAAGAATCTTTAGTTGGAAGAAAGTTAGTATTTGAATTATATCCGCTTTCTTTTTCAGAATTTTGTGCTTTTAAGGATGAACCGGCAATTAGTAAAAAACTCTTAGAAATAGATCCTTACAAATTAGAAGAAGATCCTTTAAGATTTGAAAGTGAAAAAATGCGAAATCTTTTAAAGGAATTCTTACTCTATGGAGGCTTTCCCAAGGTTGTTCTGGAAAGAAAAAAAGAAGATAAGATAAAGGATTTGGAAGACATCGTAAATTCTTATATTATGAAGGATATACGCCATATTTTCAATCTGGAAAAGATCGAGCAATTCAATCATTTGATCAAGCTATTAGCTGTTTTTATGGGCAAGGAGTTGAACATTTCAACATTATCGAATGAAACAAAATTGCATAAACAAACTTTAGAACATTATCTCAATGCACTGGAATCAGGGTATATTACCAAGATCATTAAGCCTTATCATAAAAATCTGGCAACAGAATTAAGAAAAATCCCCAAATGTTATTTCATAGATAACGGTATTAGAAATTTCTTGGTTTCCAATTTCAGTGAAATAGAATTTAGACCCGACAGAGGAGAATTATTAGAGAATTTTGTTTTTTCTCAACTACTCAAAAAAGCCGGTCCACTAACAAAAATAAATTATTGGCGAACTAAGAACAAGCAGGAAATCGATTTTATCTTGCAGAAAGAAAACATGTTATTTGCTTTGGAAGTAAAATGGAATGATGGTTCGAAACAAAATTTGAAAAAGTTTAAACAGATATATCCTGATACTTCGATTTATATTGTTAGTCTGTTGCAGGAATATAGTAATGAGAAAGGTATTTTAGCGGGGTATTTGGTATGAAAAGTCTCTCTTTTAAAAGAAAATTAAAGATAGATTTTTTTTCATTTTGTTTTAAACATCTATTTTCAAAATACGGAATATTCTAGTTATTTCCTGCTAATCATTAGATATTCTACTTAAAAATAATTCATATCTCTTGGGGAGGATGCTGAATGGCAAAACTGACTTTTTATGGTGCAACCGGAACAGTTACCGGATCTCGTTTTCATCTGGAAATGGATGGAAAGAATATGCTTATTGATTGCGGAATATTTCAGGGACCGAAAAAGATCAGGTTAAAGAACTGGGAAAAATTTCCTGTCCCACCCTCCATATTCGATCACGTATTACTCACTCATGCACACATCGATCATAGCGGATATCTACCTAAATTTGTGCGGGAAGGATTTAACGGTTCCATAATCAGTACTCACGCTACAGCAGAGCTTTCCAGGGTAATGTTGCGGGATAGTGCACACATCCAGGAAGAAGACGCTAAATGGGCAAATAAAAAGGGCTTCTCAAAGCACAAACCTGCCCTGCCTCTTTATACAAAGGAAGATGCAGAAAACACAATTCCCCTGTTTCAACCTCTTCATTATGGAGATCACTTTTCATTATCAGAAAACACTCGTGTGAAACTGCACGATTCAGGGCACATCTTGGGTGCTTCTCTTATAGATATTAAAACCTCAAAGAATGGTAGCTCCCGCAAAATTCTGTTCAGTGGTGATCTGGGAAGACCGGAAATTCCTGTATTGAAAGACCCCGACCAGGTTTACAATGTGGATTACCTGATATTGGAATCTACTTATGGAAACCGTTTACACAATAATTCAGATGCTATAAAAGACTTGGTGAATGTGATAAATAAAAGTATGGAACGTGGTGGTTCACTTGTAATCCCCGCATTTTCTGTGGGAAGAACTCAGACATTACTTTATTTACTCCGCCAGTTGGAAGAAGAAAAAAAAATACCTGTCATACCTGTTTATGTTGATTCTCCCATGGCAATTAAAGCTCTGGAAGTATTTGATGCTCACATCCATGATTTTGACCTTTTTGCCCGGATGCAGAAAATGCAGGGAAAAGATATCTTCCGACCTGGTAACCTGCACATCTGCAAAACGAAAGAAGAATCGATAAAAATTAATAAAAAGAAAAGCGGGATCATTATCATCTCTGCCAGTGGAATGGTAACCGGCGGACGCATTGTGCACCATATGGCTCAGCGTCTTCCCGATGCAAAAAATACGATTCTGCTCATTGGTTACCAGGCAGAAGGCACCCGCGGTCGAACGATACAGGAAAAAAAGGAAACTGTTAAAATACACGGCCAGGAAGTACCAATAAATGCTCGAGTGGAAATGATCGATGGTTTTTCCGGTCATGCCGATTATAATGAAATGTTAGCCTGGCTGATGGCTTTCAATAAACCACCCAAAAAAGTATTCCTGGTTCATGGAGAACTGGAAGCTTCACAGTCTCTGGCGGAAAAGATTAAGCAGACTTACAGCTGGGAAGTGGTGGTTCCGCAGTTTGGAGAGAGTTTTGAATTGGAATAAAATAAAAAAACAAACCGCAGATGAGCACGGATGAACGCTGATAAAAGCATTTTCATTAAATATAGAAAATGAATCAATAAATTCAGTTTGCAAAATTGCAGACCGCAAATTTACGAACCAACAAATGCTAATTCTTCATACGATCCAGCATTCATTCACAAACTCTATTTTCATTAAATATAAAAAGTTATTGACACAAATAATCAGTGCGTAAATATACGGACCGTAAAATTGCGTACCGGAGGAAGCATGATTAATCCATTCCAATTTGGCAAAGTGGTTCGTGATAAACAGTTCTGTAATCGCCAGAGAGAGCTAAGAGATTTGACTGCAACAATCAAAAGCGGTAACTCGCTTTGGTTATATTCACCA
>DAOUUD010000143.1 GCA_030668345.1 Candidatus Cloacimonadota bacterium
AATCCAAATGGTGTAGAGCCAAAAATTGTGATAACCGTATCGGAAGATGCTGGTGTAAGCTTCATACAACAACAGGAATGGCAATTAGAAAATTTAATGACGCAGCGTCTGCCAATTGCATCTCAGGATGATATTGTAGCTGTTGCTTATCAGCAGCATCCGTCCTCTATAAATTTGAATTACTCTTTAGATAATGGTAATATATTTACTGCTTATGTGATAGACGATCTTCCCAATCAATCGATGCACGATCTTCAAATATATGATGATGAGATATACATCTTCGCAAAAGGCAGCACGAATGAATATGTTTATAAATTTGATCCGTATAGTTCTAATTTGATCACTTTATTTGAATTTGATTCTATTAATCATCTTTCCGATTTTGCTATTGGAAATGAGGGTGGCAAAGTATATGTAGCTATAGATGATCCATTTACATATCCATGTTCATTCAAATTTCAATATACATCAGATGATCTGTATGTACTTAGTGAAGAATATATCTGGCAAACTCCGTTTAACGTTTTGAATCCCCTGAGATCTATATTAGCAATAAACTTCGATGAGCAGGATTCTGTGTTCGTAAGCTTCCTGGATGCCATTTACTCAAATCATGATTATGGCAATCTATATCTTATCAAAGGCAGTCTTCCTGAATTGGTGGAAACTGAAGAGAATGAAATAGTAAAACCCGGCTACAGCTTGAATATCTATCCCAACCCGTTTAATCCGACGACAACGATTTCTTTTAATCTCACCGCAGAGAACACAGAGGACGCAGAGATTGTAATCTATAATCTCAAAGGGCAAAAGGTGAAAACTTTATTCCCGAGCTTGTGTCATCCTGAGCTTGTCGAAGGACGAGGAATAAATAATCAATATTCCATTATCTGGAACGGAACAGATGATTCAGGAAAAATAGTTGGTTCTGGCATCTACTTCTGCCGTTTGAAAGTGAATGAAAAAAGCAAAGCTGTAAAAAAGATGGTGTTGGTAAAATAAATTTTTGGAATGTCTATTAAGCTAAAGTGTCTTTTTCTATTTGGTATATTGTTCTCGCAATTGCATTCCTACAATTTCTTCTCTCCTGTCATCAAACAGGAACGGTTGAACGTTACTGAAGAACTTATTTTTAAACTTCAGCATGACCGGATAATCATAAATTCAGAAAAAGTTTTTCTGGATTCATTTCTGCTTGAACCGGAAAAAGACTACATGTTCAATTACTCTTCCGGCTCGATAGAATTCACAAGCTTAATTGGGTACGTGACTGTAGAGTATTATATCTATCCATCCAATCTGCTGGATAAGTTTTATTATTACAAGGTTCAGGATTATACGGACAGCATAAGAGTAAAATTACCACCCCGGCGCAGATTCCGGCTTTATGATGATACCAGTCTGAACATTTCGGGCAGCAAAACAATTTCCATTTCTTTTGCTAATAATGAGGATTTCAGTTTGGATCAATCATTATTTCTTCAAATTAATGGTAAACTGGGAGAAAACCTGAATATCGAAGCGCAGCTTTCCGATAGTCAATCACCCATCACACCGGAAGGAGATTCAAGAGAATTGAGCAGTCTGGATAAAGTTTTTCTGCGTCTGTATGGAACCAACTATGAACTTGCTTTTGGCGATCTGGAGATGGAATTCGGTGAAACTCAGTTTATGAATTATTCACCCAAATTTGAAGGTTTGAAAGCCGGTTGGTTTGGCAGGAACAATTTCCAGGGAGCGCTGGCAATTTCCAAAGGGAAGAAGGCAACTGTAACTTTTAACGGAATCGAAGCTAAACAAGGACCTTATTACCTGAGCACCGAAAATGCAGAGGGTCTGCAAGTGATCCCGGGTACAGAAGAGGTTTTTTTGAATGGTGCAAAACTTGGACGAGGTCTGGATTATACAATAGATTATTCCGAAGGAAGTGTTGCTTTTACTACTGAGCACTTCATTTCAACCAGCAGTTATATCCAGGTTACATTCCAATACGCCGATGAGAATTACCGGCAGAACATGTACCTGGCATCTTCTAGTGTGAAAGTGTCCGATAGAATAAATATATCAAGTAACATGGTTATACAAAATGATGATAAGAATAATCCTCTGCAGGATACATTTTCTGAAACTGATATCGAAGCATTGCAGCAAGCGGGAGATAATATTGCTTTTAGCAATGGCATTGTAGAAGTTGAAGATGGTTTGTATGAATATTCGGAAGAAGGAGATTATTACTACTATGTGGGCAACGATACTACAGTGACGGGGCATTACAATATTTCCTTTACTGATGTAGGTTTTGGTAATGGAGATTATGAATATAATGAAGATGGTAATTATTACGAATATGTTGGAGAAGGGTTGGGAAGTTATCTACCTCTCAGAAAATTATCTTCACCGGTAAGTAAATCGAATTATAACTTAATAATTGATTATGAAGGCGATTATTACAACTTTAGTGCAGAAGGGATTTTCAGTGAAGAGGATAAGAATATTTTTTCTAGTCTGAATGATGCCGACAATAATGGTTATGCAACACACGTAAATGCAAGTATCTTCCCGAATTTCGATAAACTCAAACCTGAATTCAACTTCCAGTTTCATCGAATTGGTGATAACCTATCATTATTTTCCGATCTGCAAAATCCCCTCGATATATACGAATTTAGTCAGTTTCCCGATACCCTTGCCAGTACAATGTATTCCTGTAATGTGAGTATGGATATTCTCAATTTTTATCACCCTTCCATCACTTATAAAAAACTGGCAGCAGATAATTATGCAGAACAGGAAAATTGGTCGATCTCTTCCAATATAAAACAGAAGAAGTTTATACCTGAATTATACCATCGATACCTGAACTGGAAACAGGATTATTATGAAGAAAAAAGAACAGATCAAACAAAGCAGCATGACATAAATATCAGTTATCAACATGCTCAGCTAAAAATAGGTACCGAACACTATAATAAACAAAACACCCTTAAGACTTTTTCTGATACAATTGATACCAAGTCAGTTAGCAACCTGCAACATTGGCATTACTATCTGAAAACGGTAAATACAACCCGGTATGCTGTTAATCTCTCATTTCTGAATGAAAAAGAAAAGTTTGAACAATCAAGTATCTTGTCAGATGAAATTTCTCAGACATATAGCTTAAACACAATGCTTAATATTGACAGTCACAGGATGCAAGTGAAAATTTCACAAAGGAAAAAAGAAAACAAAACACTTAATACAAGCAATGATTTTAACATGGCAGACATTTCCATGTCAAATTCTTTCCTGAAAGATGCTGTCGGAATAAATTCCAGCTATTCACTAAAAAATGTGGAGTTCTATCCCAAGATCAAAGAATTCCAGTACGTTGGTGATGATATGGGTTCCTACGATGTCGATACTGTTTATGTGGGTTTCAACCAGGGAGATTACGAGTGGAAAGTGACCGAGATCGATTATGACAATCCAGATATGTCGGTGGAAATTAATGCCACCTTGAATTTAAACCTGAATCCCAAACTACTCACAAACTCATTCCTGAAAAAATTCCAGAGCGAAATTTATCTACTGGTTTCCGAGAATTCCACAGAAGATGAAAAAAGAAAGATCTACCTGCTATCTCCTGATGTTTTAATGAATAGTGAAACAACTATTTACGGGAGACGCATTATCCAGCAAACTCTCTGGTATGAAATGATAAAAAGAAAATTAACTTCAAAATTCAAATATAAACAAGAGAAAACTCTGGATAACCGTTATGTGGATGTTAGTGAAAGAAAAGATATAACTGACTGGGAAGGAACTTTACGGCTTACTTCACTAAAAAATGCTAACATCGAACTGGTTTATGAAAACCGCCAGGAAGAAGATTCCCGTTACGAATCCAGTACAGTTTTAAACTTCTATGCTCTTGATATGCGGAACAGGTTGAACGATGATCTTACAATGTATTCTTCGCTGCAATATTCACAGGAAGACGGAAATATGAGCAATAATAGCAATAAGTACCAGATCATAGCTTATAAGATCGAGGAATCTGTAACTTACTTCTTTAAAAGAAAATACAGACTTTATGGCAAAGCCAGCTATAAAAGAAATACACGTTCCGGTTCGACATTCTTGAGTTTTTTAGCTGACAAAAAAGACGGTGATATATCTAAGTGGAACGTGAATCTGGATTACAGGATGAGTAATTATACTTCAGCCCGGCTGGAATATTCGGGAGACAGCTACCCGGATAGAGAACAGGTTCACCAGTTGAGCATCGAAGTGAAGGCAGAATTTTAGAAAAAGGTGGAAAAATGATAGAGAATATTAAAAGTTCATTTCAGGATGCGGCAAAACTGTTTGTTCAATTTTCAGCGGATCAAAACATAATAAATGCAACTGAGAAAGTGGGAATCATCATCGCAGAATGTTTCCGGAAAGGAAATAAATTATTGATATTTGGTAATGGTGGCAGCTCTACCGATGCCATGCATTTTGCAGAAGAACTCACAGGCAAATTCCGAAAAGACCGTAAGCCATTGCCTGCTATTTCACTCACCGATCCTTCGCATATAACCTGTGTAGCGAACGATTACGGGTTCGAAGAAGTTTTTGCACGTGGTGTAGAAGCATTTGGAAAAACCGGTGATATTGCTATCGGCATCTCCACCAGTGGTAATTCAGAGAACGTGATCCATGCTTTGCATAAAGCAAAAAAACTTGGAATGGTAACAGTTGCTTTAATTGGACTGGATGGTGGGAAGATTAAAGGTATTTGCGATCATGAGATCATTGTACCGGGAGAAACCACAGACCGTATTCAGGAACTTCACATCACTGTGCTGCATGT
>DAOUUD010000067.1 GCA_030668345.1 Candidatus Cloacimonadota bacterium
GGGATAGTCAGTGCCGTATGGCACAGCATAATTTGAAGGATTATCATTCGGATAACTGTTCAAATATCCGGGAGATTCATAAGGAAAACCGCAGGTTCCGTTAACTACTTGTGCATTTCCATGTAATGCAAAACCTAATTTATTGGGTGGTATATTCAAAGTAATAGGAAAGATAAATTTATGAAGGTCTATATAATCGTATAATGTATCATTATGGGGGTAATATGGACTTGGTGCCCAAAAACTTGGTGTTGAACCGTGTGGATGATGATATTGAAAGGAGAAAATTCCATCATAATGACAGTACATTTCACCATACAGGTTAGTTTCACCTTCACCAATGGCAGCATAAGCACCATACATATATACATGACCATCACAATTATCATATCTTAATTCCATATCTGCAAATGGGTCTTTATGTTTATACCTTATTAGTATCTTCTCTTCAGATACCAGTCCAAAATAATCTGATTGGTTAGGACTACCAGGATCATCCGGTGGTTGACCCGGTACAGTACCGGCATAGGTAATATCACCAACTATGAAAATAGTATCGGCACAACCAAATGTTTGTTTTCCGGCAACTTCTCCTTCTATCCACAGTTGAGCACCTCCCACCCAAACGGATTGATCATTCACATTACCACTTGCACCGTTAGTCCAAGTAGTATCGTATATTGAAACGTAATTTGTCCAGATAAGATCACTATCTTCATACCAGTTTCCACCGGCAATTATGATTGCATTTGCTGCTGCTGCATTATGGGGATACCAGCTATAAACATCGAACTCTTCAACTCCGGTTTCTTCAATATTACCATACTTGCTAGTAAAGCTACTACCAACAATTTTTACATACACAATATCAGTGGAAGAAAGACCAAGAGGTATTCCATTTTGTGCGATAAGATCTGCATCCGGTTCAAAGACAATGGGATTCGTACCATCTGAGCCTTCCGCCCAACCTCCAAGAAATATTTGTAGCTTCAATGCCAGTGAAAGCGGAGCTCCGCCTTGGTTATAATTTCTGAATATACCAGCCGTAGTAACCATAGCGTAGAAAGTGGGCCAACCCCCATTGTTACCGCCACCACCATTCTGTACCCATATATCATCATTGGAATGTACAGGTCCGTACAATACGTCGGGACCCCAGAATTTAACACGAGCAGCTGCAGCGCCGCCATCTGCGTTTTCCGATTCCTCTGTATGTGTAAAATACTGGAATTCCGCCAGGCTTTTATTACGCACTAATCTTTCGGAATATCTTTGTACCGGTGAATAGAAAGAACGTAATGTTCTTTTAGCTCTTTTGGCAGTGATTAATGTTTGAATAGCCACTGCCTGTTCCGTGGCAAATCCCATAAATACAGATATGGATACCTGTTCTTTTTTACTTTTAATAGAATAGGTTGTAACTCTATCCGGTTCTATTATCTCCACTGTACGAGGAGGTAAAGGACTGTTAGCGTTATGTTCCAGAGCCAGGTGCGTTCTGATAGCTTCACTGCGTAAAAGCAGTTCTTCCTGAAGTTTGTCATGTGCGTATTGTGTATCTAATTGATCGGAACCGATCAAACTGACAAGACCTGCCGACGAAATAACAGAGATCAGACTCACCAGAACTGCCACTACCATAGAGAGCACGCTACCGGATTCACTTTTCAATAATTTTTTCACCAGACCTCCCTAACCCTCTTCTTGGGCATTACCCAGGAATACAGAGGTTTCATATCTGATCTTTCTGGTATTTCTTCTGATATCTTCTTCTCTGCTTTCACCTCTTTTCCGTTCACGAAATCTCACCTGTGCTTCCATTTCTATTTTTAAGAGTAAGGCATTGCCATCATTATCTGTTTTTAAAACAGTCCAGATATTTCTGGGATTCAATATCTTGAATTGAGGTTGATTCCCTATCATCTTTGTGGGAGTGGAAGGAAAGACCAGCTTGGGTGTTCTGAAATATTTGGCACCATATGTGGAACGAACTTCCAACTGATCATCGTCATTTACACTAAAGACAGATTTGTATGTGTAGATAGGATTAACCACAATAGGTTTTATTGTCATATCGGTTCTCGATGTAGAAAACTCCACTGTTTGAGCAGTCATTAAACCTATCAAACCCTCATCATCTGTCACACCTTCCAGTGCATAACCATACCGCATTGTTTCAATAGCGCTAAAGAGATCTTCCTGCAACTGTGTGTACAATTGGGTTTCCTGGTAGGTGATTATGAAATGAGATAATGCTATGCCAAAGATCGCAAAAACAACAGCTGCCAGCGGTATTCCTACCAATATTTCTATAAGAGAAGAACCTTTTTGATTTCTCAATATCTTTTTCATGGTGTCACCACATCTGTTCGATAAAAGTAATCTTCCCGCATAATGAGAGTTTTTGTTTTGTTCAGAGAATTTCGTAAATATCTGGCGGGACCGTCTTTCCAGGTGATCTTGATTTCAATTATATCATACGCAATATAGTTTGCTACTGTAGGGTCATTGAAGGTTGATTTCTGGGGTGGATGAATAGTGGCAATTACTTTTTCACCGTCTTCATCATCCATAATAAAAGTACCAGCATACACATCGTTCAGTACTACGGTGCTTAGCTTATTTCGGTGATTGTATTTAATTTCTTCCAACTTTTGTACAGCCTTCAACATCGCAACCCTGTAGTGATAATTCTCTATTGCTTTATGCCTGGCAAAATAGGCGCTGATGAACAGTCCCGAAAGGGAAATCGTAACAATTATCAGCGCACCAAGAACCTGGATAAGACCAAATCCTTTTTGAGAAGATAATATTTTTTGCATCATTAGAATGCCGTCCCTGTAGCAAACATTTTTGGATTGTCTGCTATATCTTCTGCAACCCTGCGATCAAGGAAGCCGTTCATAACATGGTTATAAAGCGATTGATCTTTAGATTGCATTCCTTCTTTTGTTCCTGCCTGAATAACAGAGGGAATTTGATAAGTTTTTTCTTCACGGATAAGGTTTTTCACAGCAGCATTGGCTATCATAATTTCCAGAGCTGGAATTCGGTCACTACCATCTTTCATAGGAAGCAGGGTCTGTGCAACAACTGCTTGCAAAGATTCTGAAAGCATGGAACGTACTTGTGCCTGCTGTTCTTTGGGAAACATATCGATTACCCTGTCGATAGATTTTGTAGCACTGCTGGTATGAAGAGTTGCCAGAACCAGGTGACCTGTTTCCGCTGCCGTTAAAGCCAGAGAAACCGTCTCCAGGTCACGCATTTCACCCACAAGTATTACATCGGGGTCTTCACGTAGTGCAGAACGCAAAGCAATCTGGAAAGACCAGGTATCGTGCCCTACTTCACGCTGGTTAATAAGTGAATTCTTGCTGTAATGAACAAATTCTATAGGGTCTTCGATGGTGATTATATGACAATGTTTATGATCGTTAATATAATCGACCATAGTAGCCAGAGTAGTAGATTTACCGCTTCCTGTAGGACCTGTTACCAGTACCAAACCTCGGTGGAGCATTGACAGCCTGGCAAGTATTTCCGGCAGGTGTAATTCATCAAAATCTTTAATAACATTCGGAATTACACGAAAGGCAACACCAAGACCGTTAACCTGATGAAATGCATTCACACGAAATCGAGTTTTATCATCGAGTTTTGTAGAGAAGTCAATTTCAAGTTTTTCCTTGAAAATAACCCTCTGCGAATCGTTCATCGTGCTGGCGATAAGTTCTTCTACTTCTTTTGTTGAATACTTGGGAAGATTCAGTTTCTTCATCGAACCAAGTACCCGAACCATGGGAATAGAACCGGCACTGATATGTAAATCAGAAGCACCGGCATCGGAAGTGAATTG
This sequence comes from Candidatus Cloacimonadota bacterium, assembly GCA_030668345.1. Taxonomy (GTDB): domain Bacteria; phylum Cloacimonadota; class Cloacimonadia; order Cloacimonadales; family TCS61; genus JACNIV01. Next base: position 3,860 of record DAOUUD010000067.1, read on the forward strand.
TAATAATTCTTTTATTGTTAAAGCCAAAGGAACCTCCCCCGATTAATCGAGGAATTCCTCTTCTCCCTCTACTTCATCGTCAATGCCGTAGCCGTGATATTCCGCCTCATCTACATCATACCAGACTTGCTTACCTTCACCTCCGGGAAATTCTGCAGTGGAAGTTGCGATATATTTTTTGGGTGGATTTCCAACAACTTCAAATTCCCAGTTCTTTTTTGTACGGTTTCCAAGATGGGCATCTTCCAGGGCTCCTTCAACATCGTAAGTTTCAGTTGAACCATAGGTTTGAAGATGAACTCGATAGGTCTGTCTTATCGCAGCTATTGCTGATTGAGCTTCAGTTGCTCTGGCCTGACGAACATAATTCATGTAAATAGGAACAGCAATAGTAGCAAGGATCGCAATGATCACCACAACAACCAATAATTCAATAAGACTGAATCCTTTTTCATTTCTTAAATTTTGAAACATTCTTCCTCCTATAATTATCATGCGCTAATTCTTGCAATTTCTGTTCCGACTAATTTATCTTCCTATTTTTTTGCAAGAAATATTTATTTAATACTTCATATTTGCTTATTTAAAACTTTGATTAATTCATAATCCATTGAAAAGAAACCTTCATTGCTTAACATATAGCAAAAAGAAATTCTTATATAGAATTTTTAAGAACATTTTGTTTACACCTGCATATATTGTTTACATCAGTATTGTGTGCATGATGTTATAATATTGAATGGGAAGCAGAATTCCTGAAATGATGAATAACATGGAGAGAATGATTATTATAATTCCTTTTCTGACAGCATTTTTCCCTTCGATAAGACGTGTATCTTTTATTACTTTTATGCCTGGTGGTGGGAATTGTGATGTTTTAATTGTCAATATCCCCAATCGTAAAAAATAAATTCCAGCTCCTATGAATATGATCATTAACATGAAGATAATTATTTTCATTGAATTTATTATCCTTTGCAGAGCTAACTCGGGATATTCTTCCGCCAGCGATCTTAATCCTGTTAGATAATTCTGAAAGTAAAAGATGAAAATAATACCTGCCATAACCAGAAGAAGTGTAATTAGAAGAACTTTTTTTCTGAAATCCTTATCTGTTTTTACTATTTTTTCATTTCCCATTTCTTTTTTCCTTCGTAGCAAATGATTCCTTTCCCGGAATGATTTGCATTTTATATTTTATTTCACCAAAATCATTTTCCTGGTTTCTTCCAGGTTTATTGTTTTCATACGATAATAATAAATTCCAGATGAAACCGCTTTACCAATATCATCTTTACCATTCCATAAAACCGTGTAATGACCCCTGTTTTTATTTTCATTCACCAGCGTTCGCACCTTCTGACCTTTGAGGTTGAATACTTCGATAATAACATCGGTATTTTCTTTCAGGCTGTAACTTATAGTTGTTTCAGGATTAAACGGATTGGGATAGTTACCACCCAAACCGGTTATATTAACAGGGCAGATTTCAGGTTGTGTGCCAGCAGAAGTTTTTACAATTAATTGCGAAAATGCAGGTAAAGATTCTATGCCGTTCGTATGAACAGATGTTATGGCAAATTGGTAAACATTATTCGGTAAAAGAATCCAACTGGTATCATTATAAAAAGTATCCACAACTCCGGTAGCTATCAAATCCCAGTCGTTTGGATAATTATGCAGAACTTCCAGGAAACGGTATACGTTATAGAATTCAAACTCTTTGGAACTCCGGGATATTTTACCGGTGTTTTCTCTTGTGATCAATGGTTCGAGTTTATTCTTTTGAACATAATTATCAGTGTTCAGTGTATTTCCCATATTGATGCCGTAAGCACGTATCATCATGTTTTTCTGGAATATTGGTCCCCACGAACCGATATCAGTCCAGGTTTCTCCTGAGGTCCAATCGGTAGTACATAACTGTGTCCCGGATTGAAATACCCAGGGTTCTCCCACACCATCATCCAGACCAATAGAAGTATACTCACCCGGAGTGCCTACACCCACCAGGAATCCTTGCGGCGCATTTATCTGTTCGGGAAGTTCATAAATATTCCATTCATCATCAATATTTGTAATAAGAGATGATTCATGCAGCAACTGGTCTGGATCGGGATTTCCAGTTTCATCGAGACCGATCAGATACAGTTTAATATTGCCATGTGTTCCATAGGTAGAGGTAAGAAGCCAGTGTATTTCCTGTATAATGGCAATATTAGGATGAAGAGCACCAAAAACAGCATTTGCCGGTGTCGTGGTAAAACCAACCTCATTATCTACAATACCATCGTCATAGCGAAATTCACCGCCACCCTGACCGGGTGATGTCCAAACTATATAAACCTCGGTACCTGGTTCGTTCTGAATTGCAATTACATTTCCCGGTGGGAAAGCTATCTCATTGATAATAATTGTTCCCAGATCGAGACTTACACTTCCTACCTGCACTTCATCGTTGTAATCATCGTATCCTTCGAATACTATCGTAAGATCATAAGTTATATTCGTGTAAACATCAGGAAACAGAAAGAACCCGTTTTCATCTGTATATGTTTCATAATTTTCAAAACCAGTTAAAGTAACATAAGCACCTTCCAAACCAATAGTGGGAAAATCGCTGCCTACTACCTGCCCGGAAACAGAAACACTACCCAGAGGTATCAGGTTAAAATCAACTTGAGTGATCTGATTTTCAAAGATCTCCATCTGAACGGTTTGAGGTGAATACCCAAAAAGCGAAGCTGTAAGATCATATACTCCGGTAAGCACATTTCCAAAATGATAATAACCCTGGTCATTCGTATAGGTGAGCATCTGGTTTTCTTCTATCAGCACTTCAGCTCCTTCCAGTGGAGCTCCCAGATCATCATAAACATAGCCTTCCACTTCACCCATGGCACCCTGGAAAAAGGTGAATGTAATATTGGCGAATTTCTCGAAAGAATAGCTTACTTCAGGTGGATTGTAGGGGTCAAAAACAATATTATCATCGCGTTCGTAACGCGTTCTATCTATATGTTCCAGTGTTTCATCATGATAGAAAAAATCCGCATTCCCAAAATTCTGGGTATCCAATGGGCGATGAACCATTACCACCAGGTTATCACCTTCGTACATGTAAGGTGTATCAAGTTCTATTATTATGTCATTCTGCCCTGACAGATAGCTGACATTACCATTGAACACCTGCGTTAGTTGTGTAGCCGGTATCCAGCCATTAGTAAGATTCGTCTGTGTAGTCTCTCCCATCCATATAGCTGTGGGCTTATTCGTTAGAGTGGTTGTCACAAAATTATTGTAATAGGTTAAAGCTGTAATTAATCCGGTTACTCCACCCATTTCATCGGTGAAAAAAAGACATTCCGTTAAACTATTTTTATATTGAAAACTTACTGGAATTCTATTATTAAGCTCTGTACCGTTGCCAACAGATACGTCCAAAACCCCTTGTGGAAATACTTCTACTTCAAGATACGGGGTGATATCGTTCGTCGGGTTTTCATCACCGGTTAATACCACTTCACCGTAGATCAGGGTTGTTCCGGAAGGTTCATCGGCAGGGATATTCCAGACGAGAGTATGTACTACTATTTCTTGATATGCAATTGGCTGAGTAATATCTATGGAACTTAACTCTGCTCCATTTTGCTTTTTCAGTTTTACGGTGTAAGAATTCTGAGTATTATAGCCAACATTCTTTACAGTGATCTCATAATTTTCTGTGTTGCCTGCATTAACAATAGTAGCACCGGAAATAGATAGGGCTGCCAAGTCATTATCGTAGGTGAAGGCCAAATCTCCTGTAATTTCCACGTTATCTATAGCCCACCACCAGTCCCAACCCGGCTGTATGGAATGAAAACGAATATAAACTGAAGACTGCATATTAGCAATCGTGGAAATATCGATGATCTCATGAGTGTTGCGTACATCGATGCCATTGTAAGTGAGTACATTAGTCCAGGTAGAGCCATTCACACTCACATCCACAAAACATAAATCATCAGTAGCGATGGCATTGAAATCCGAATCGAATTCCAGAATAATATTTTCATAAGTTGTCAGATTAAAAGGACTTGCCAGCACCAATTCACTATTGATAGGATAAGTTTCATCGGCGTCGGCAGCACAAACATTTCCCGTCGATGTTGCAGGTAATGTATAATTATTGGGATAGGGAGGGCTGAATATTTCCCAAATACCCGTGCCACCGTTATTCACTACATTCCAGTTGCCCAGCCCACCTTCAAAATCATCAAAAAATAATTCCTCTGCACAGAGGAATGCAGTAAAAATCAAAAATACAACAATTATGAAGTTCTTCATATATTTCCTCATTTTTTTCTTTATCCTATGCAACAATTATTCCATATAACTGATGCATAAAACCAAGGGAAAAAATCAAAATTGCTGAATCCTGTGTCAAGAATTAATGTTCTTCCTGCAAGCTCAAAAAGAAATAATTGACAGATTTGGAAACCAAATTGCATAATTTTGCTCGATGTTAAAAAGAATTGTATTTGGTTTATTTATTTTATTTGTTTTAGAGACAGATTATCTTCCTGCTCTAATAGAAGAAACAGCATCGTTCACTGATTTCCTTTATGGCCAAACCACGGCTTGCTCGTATGATAATTGGGTCTCACACGTTTCGGAAGGAATAGCCTCGGAAGATTACAATTTATACGCTCCCTGGGAGTGTCAGACCAATGGCTTCGGAGATTTTTACCTGGCAACAGGTGATACTCTTGAACTCTGGGAACAGGTTATCACTGAATTCCTGGATGGTGAATATGA
>DAOUUD010000108.1 GCA_030668345.1 Candidatus Cloacimonadota bacterium
ACTGATATTCTAATTGCGATCCTTATTCTAGGTTCCTTCTGGGGACTTTCGGAAGTTGTGCTTGGCAGTTTGTTTAAACAGGCAGGAATACCGTTCAGAACAGGGATATTGATAGGTATTGGAATGTATTTAATGGGCATTGCTGCAGGAAGCTATAAAAAATATTCTATGTTGGCAGGCATTGCTGTTATAGCAGTACTCAGCAAGCTGATGGTGGTTCCTATCCTGGGTGTTTCGGTAATGTGCAAGGCAAATTCCTGTCTTGCTGTTCTGGTAGATGGATTAGCTCTTTTGGGTGTTGCCACTCTTTTCAGAAAAAAGATCGGTAAAAATACTGGTTCCAGGATTATATGTGGATTAACAGCAGGTTTCTCAGCAGCGATTATTTTCTACTTTGCCGGAATGAAAACTGCTCCCTGTCCGAATTTGCTTACTTATTCTCAACTGAGCGGATTCATATCCTATATGTTCAATAAAGGTCTGACCTGGATGATCTTTTCAGGTGCTTTCTTTCCCTTAGGATATATTCTGGGAGAAAGGCTTAAAAAAACTGTAGTGAATCTAAGAATGAATAGACCTATATTTTATTATACTGCTTCATTAACTCTGATAGTTTGCTGCTGGACAGCAGTGGGACTGGCCATTTCTGCAGGATATTAATATAATGATATAATTTGATATTGGTAATTGGTTTTTGCAGGTTACCAAACCGGTCTTCGTAAACTACGCCCCGACAGGCAGGGTTTGGTAACCTGAAGTAAAGTATAAAACTATATAATTTCGAACTATCATTGACAAATAGTAATTACAAAATTCTCTGGAAATTAAATAATTTACAGGAAGATAGATGAAAAAACGTGATGTAGTTAATATCACAATTTTAGTTGCTGTGATCGCATTCGGTGCTATTTCATTTGCGAACAGGAAATATACCTTCTCTGATACAAAATTCCTGATGGATACGATAGTAGATATCAAAATAGAAACCAAGGATAAAGACGCTGAATTTGCAATAGATGCTGCATTTGAGATAATAAATGAATACGAGAAAGTGCTTTCATTTTATGATCAAGATAGTGAACTCTGGAAATTCAATAATTCCATTACAAATAGCATGCCCTTGGATGAGGATTTGTTACAGGTCTTTTTTTTAAGTAAGCAACTCTATCATGATTCGGATTCGTTATATGATATAACAATCGGTGTTTTATCTGAACTCTGGGATTTCAATAAGCTTCACATTCCTTCTGAAGATTCCATAAAAACAGCTCTGGAAAATGTTGGATTTGAAAAATTGACTCTTGAGGGAGTTCATTTGACCAAGGCAGAGGGAGTTAAGGTCAATCTGGGAAGCCTGGCAAAGGGTTTCATTATAGATAATGTAGTGGAATACCTGGTTTCGGAAGAAATAAAATCCGGCTTTGTAAATGCCGGGGGAGATATGCGTATTTTCGGGCAGAAGAAACCGCTGCGCATTGGTATCCAGCATCCTCGCAACAGCAGGAATGAATTGATAGGAGTGCTGAATATCAAAAATAAAGCTGTAGTTACATCCGGTGATTACGAGCGGTTTTTTGAACTGGATGGTAAGCGTTATCATCACATTCTTAATCCCAAAACCGGCTATCCTGCCGAAGGTACGGTTTCGGTTACCGTTATTGCTCCAACTGCTCTTTTTGCAGATGCATATTCCACAGTACTTTTCCTGATGGAACCGCAAAAAGCTATTGAATTGATCGATAGAACGGATATGCTGGAAGCTGTGATCTATTATTTAGAAGATTCAGAAATAAAAAAACTTGAATCGGATGGTATAAAGCATTATGTTAATTAGTGTCATTCCCATGAAAATGGGAATCCATGAAAAGGAAAAAGATATGAAAAACAAGATCGATATTCAGAGTCAGGAAGATAAAAGAAAAGTAACGATAGATAAAGTAGGTGTGAAAAATGTGCGCTACCCGATAATTGTGGAAGATCGTGAAAACGTCACACAAAACACAGTAGCAGATCTTAACCTTTTCGTGGAATTACCACACCGGCACCGTGGTACACATATGAGCAGGTTCCTGGAAGTATTGAACCATTTTCATAAAGAGAATTTTATCAACAAACTTCCCGAATTTTTGCAGGATCTGAAAAAAGCATTAAATGCAGATGCTTCTTATATAACCATGAATTTCCCGTATTTTATTAAGAAAAAAGCACCCGTTTCAAAAACTGAATCTTTACTTTCCTACAATTGCTTTTTTGAAGCTTCCCTGAAAAAAGACTTTCGTCTGGTCATCGGAGTGGAAGTGCCGGTTACTACGCTGTGTCCCTGCTCAAAAGAGATCAGCGATTATGGTGCGCACAGTCAGCGATCGAATGTTATCGTGAAGCTCACCTTCAATAAATTCATCTGGCTGGAAGAGATCATCGAGATCATCGAATCCAGTGCCAGTAGTGAAATATATCCACTGCTAAAAAGAGAGGATGAAAAATTTGTAACCGAAAAAGCGTATGACAATCCTGCTTTTGTGGAAGATATTGTGCGTGAAATAACACTGAAATTGCAGAAAGACGAACGGGTGGATTGGTTCATTGTTGAATCGGAAAACCTGGAATCCATCCATAAACACAATGCATATGCCTGCGTGGAAAGGAATAAAAAAGAAAAATGAATGTAACTTCCACAACACTTGAAAATGGCTTTAAAATAATTTTTGCCACAGATAATTCAAATCCCCTGGTCTGTTTACAGCTATATGTTCGCATGGGTTCTGCCTGGGAAAAGAAAGAAGAAGCAGGATATTCACATTTCATGGAACACCTGGTTTTTAAATCCACTCAAAAATTCCCGCAGAATTCCATTATGGAAAGAGTAACTTTTCTGGGTGGGTCCATTAATGCCTATACGGAATATGATACTACCTGTTTCTATATTACTTTACCTTCTTCATTCACAAAGGAAAGCATCGAGATTCTCTCGGAATTGGCTATTCACGCTAATTACAGCCAACAGGATTTTGCTTTTGAAAAGAAAGTGATAATTGAGGAATTGAAACAATTTAAAAATGATCCTGAAGAAGCTTTTATAGAGTACATGGCACAGCATTATTTCCAGGAAAATCCCTACAGGAATCCAATTGTCGGGAATCTGGAATCGATCTCCAAAGCTACACCGGAAGAATTAAAAACTTTTTACAAAAAATATTATTCGCCAGAGAATACCTTCCTGGTTGTAAGCGGAGATATCAGTGAAGAAAAAGTTCTGAATGAAGTGGAAAAATATTTTGGAAATTGGCAGAAAGTAAAATGCCATAAACCTCAAAAATATAAAGAGAACTTTGAAGTAAAGCCTGCTATTTTTTCTTATAAGAAGAACATTTCCAATGATATGTTAGCTTTTGTGCTGCCCGATCTTTCCGAAACCAATCCAGATTCTTATGCCTTATCCTTAGCAATTAAAGCTTTTACTATCGGGAAGAACTCCCGGCTTTACACAAGGCTTTTCAATGAAGAGAAGCTCATAGACGGCTTAAAAGTTCATTCATTGAGCGGTATAAATGATGGTGCTTCCATAATTCTGGTAATGCCCAAACAGAACGCAGATCTGATGGATATCTGCCGCATCTTCCTGGAAGAATTGGAAATGCTCAATCGTTTTAGTTTGAATGAAATAGAGTTGGAAGATAACAAAAAAGAATTGATCTTTTACTTTCGTTATGCTTTTGAATATGTAGAGACGCTGGCTGCCAGCCTGGGAAGTGAAGAAGTTCTTACTGGATTTGAGAAATTATTTGAATATCCTGATATTATCCGGAACTTAGAAAAAGCAGATATTCAGAAAGTAATTTCAAAATTTTTAAATAAGGATCATTTGCATATCTTTCATTGCGGATGCAGGAAATTTCCGCAGGGAAAAATCGCAAAACTACTGAAATCCATCCCTGCATCTTTGATGAAAACAGTACCGCAGAAAAATTTCTTTGAAACTGAACTTGATAATGGCATGAAGATCCTATTGAAAAAAGTTAAGGGTAAACCCACCATCGGTGTATCTCTTTCCTATGAAGTATCTCAACTGAATGAAAGCAGTGAAAATCGAGGGATAAACCTGTTTACTTCAGGTTTAATGCTTTACGGTAATAAAAAAAGAAATTATCAACAATTTTTGAACTATTGCACTTCCAACGGTATTCAATTTAGTATCAATCCGCAGATGGAAACCACCACTGTACGACTGAAATGTTTTAGTGAAATACTGCCGGTGAGCCTGGAATTGCTTTCCGAGGTTGTATTAACTCCTACATTCCCGACTGATTATTTCCATAATCTGCAGCAAACTTACATAAGCAGTTTGGATAGAGTACGTGACTTTCCAAATCAATATGCTGTTAAACTTTGGAAGGATATGATCTTCGGTAAGAATAGCAACATGATAAACCGGACCGGTTCTAAAACTTCTATCAGGAATATCAGTTTAAAGCAGATAAAAAACTGGTATGAAACGCATTACCATCCACAGAATATGTCGCTGGCTTTAGTAGGTGATTTCGATTTTGAAAAGGTGCTGCAAAATAGCGAAAAACTGTTTGTGAGCGGCAAAAAAAAATACAGGCAATTTGATCAAAAACCCATGATCACAGCCGGTAAAACAAGATGGAAACGTACCAGGAAAGGTCTGGATCAATCAGTTATTATCCTGGGTGGATATGGATGTAATGTGCGTGAAAGTGACAAGAACACAGCCTTTCATGTATTAGCTCAAATAATTGGCGGAGATACTAATTCTATCCTGTTCAACGAATTAAGAGAAAAAAGAGGGTTAGCTTATTCTGTGGAATTTAATCTGTATTCTATTCGTTCCACCGGATATTGGACAGCTTCTGCAATTGTAGATAAAAGCAGGGAGAAAGAATCTATCGAGCTTATCTGTTCACTTTTACAGGATATCAAGAAAAATGGTATTTCCGGAAAGGATCTTGAAAAAACAAAGAATTATATTCGCGGTCAACAGTTAATGGATGAAGAAAGTATGCTGAATCAGGCACAAACACTCTCCATCCTGGAAGCGATAGGTTTTGGTTATGAGTATTACCTTGGTAGAGAAGAACGTTTGAAAAAAGTAAATTTGAAAGCTCTTCATGAAATTGCAGAAGAATATTTTAATGAAAGCGATTATTATATTCACGTACTATCGTAATAGAAAAAATTTTGAGGAAGATTATAGTGAAATTCCAAATTTTTGTGTTACGAAAGAGACTTTCGTAACAAGCAATAAAATCTCGTCTTGCTTTTCTTATGTTCCCTCTATTTGATGGAAGAGAGGGACAGCAGGGTGAGTTTAAGGAAGATAATGAACACGAAATTCAGATTTAAAAAGGAAGACAGAATTATCGTCCTTACCGGTGCTGGTATCAGTGCTGAATCCGGTTTAAAAACATTTCGTGATAATGATGGATTGTGGGAAGAACACCGCGTGGAAGAAGTGGCAACACCACAGGCTTTTCAGAAAAATCCGGAAATGGTTTGGAGATTCTACAAGCAGCGTTATTTTCAATTGGACGAAGTTAAACCCAATCCCGGACATTATGCTTTAAAAGAACTGGAAGAATACCTGGGAAAGAACTTTTTCATTATCACTCAGAATGTTGATGGGTTGCACCGGCAGGCGGGTAATGAAAGAGTACTGGAAATGCACGGATCTTTACGAAGTTGTTTTTGCAGTAAATGTTATGCTCATTTTAAAATGAAAGAAATAGATTTGAAACCTTCTATTCCACAATGTAGCAGTTGTGGGGGAGCGCTCAGACCGGATATTGTCTGGTTTGGTGAAATACCATACTTCCTGGATGAAATTGATAAAATACTCAAAAAAGTGAATTATTTTCTGGTGGTGGGAACCAGCGGTTCCGTGCAACCGGCTGCCAGCCTTGTTTATCTTGCAAAAAGGTATGGTGCAGCTACCATCGGAGTGAATCTGGCAGAACCAGAAAATATGCATTATATAGATGAATTTCACAAAGGAAAATCGGGGGAGATACTGCCTGGCTTGGTGAAAAAGTGGATTGGATGATCACTTTACAACATCTTCTTGCACGAATTCTTGGGGGAGATGTAGGAAAGTTTGGTTTAAGAAAAGGTGAGAGAAACTTTCCCAAAGCCAGTTAGAAGATTTTCAGGGA